>DATBGF010000509.1:0-11239 GCA_036558145.1 Acidimicrobiales bacterium | reverse complement strand
CCGGCGTCGGCCGGGATGGCGAGGCCACCGGCGCAGAACAGCGGGACCGGCAGCTTGCCGGTGTCGTGGAGCTCTTGGACGAGCGGCAGCGGGGCCTGCAGCTGCTTGGCCCAGTCGTAGACCTCGGCCGAGTCGGCCTGGGTGATCTTGCGGATGTCGCCCAGGATCGAGCGCAGGTGGCGGACGGCCTCCACGATGTTGCCGGTGCCGGCCTCGCCCTTGGAGCGGATCATCGCCGCGCCCTCGCTGATGCGGCGCAGCGCCTCCCCGAGGTTGGTGGCCCCACACACGAAGGGGACGGTGAAGGCCCACTTGTCGATGTGGTGGGCCTCGTCGGCCGGGGTCAGGACCTCGGACTCGTCGACGTAGTCGACGCCGAGCGCCTGGAGGATCTGCGCCTCCACGAAGTGGCCGATGCGGGCCTTGGCCATGACCGGGATGGTCACGGCGGCCACGATCCCCTCGACCAGCTCGGGGTCGCTCATACGGGCGACGCCGCCGTCCCGGCGGATGTCGGCGGGGACCCGCTCCAGCGCCATCACCGCCACCGCGCCGGCGTCCTCGGCGATCTTGGCCTGCTCGGCCGTGACCACGTCCATGATCACCCCGCCCTTGAGCATCTCGGCCAGCCCGCGCTTGACGCGCTGGGTGCCGGTGTCGTGGGCAGGGACGGGAGCGGGGGCCGACTCGGTCATGCACCCAGTCTACGAGGGGAGACGTCCTGGCTCCCCAGCCACTTCCGCGCCAAGTGGACTGTCAAGGACGTGTTCCCCGCTCTTGCTGCAGAGCAGCGGGGCCGCTCGGGCCCCGGCTGCGGCAAGCGCAGCCTCAGAGCTCCCGCAGCAGCGCGATGCGCTCCTCGATGGGCGGGTGCGTGTCGAACATGCGGTTGAGCCGGGACAGCCGGCCCTCGCGCTGGGTCTGGGCCGAGGGCTGCTCGATCCACAGGTGAGCGGTCGCCCGGCTGGTGGCGTGGACGACGGTGGTGTCGTCGCGCAGCTTCTCCAGCGCGGAGATGAGGCCCGGCGGGTAGCGGGTCAGCTCCACGCCCGACACGTCGGCCAGCGTCTCGCGCTTGCGGCTCACCGCCCGCTGCATGACCGTGGCGATGACCGGCGACAGCGCCAGCAGCACGAAGCCGAAGATCGACAGGAAGGCCATCGGCCCGCCGTTGCCGCCGTGGCGGCGGTCGAAGTCGCGGTGGGAGTTCCGGCCCATGCCCCACCACGCCATCCGCACCCCGATGTCGGCCAGCAGGGCGACGACGCCCACCATGGTCACGGCCAGGGTGGAGACGAGGATGTCGTAGTTCCGGACATGGGAGAGCTCGTGCGCCAGCACGCCCTCCAGCTCGATCCGGTTCATCTTCTCCAGCAGCCCCGTCGTCACGGCCACGGCCGCGTTGCGGGGGTTGCGGCCGGTCGCGAAGGCGTTAGGGGCGGGGTCCTCGATGACGTAGAGCCGGGGCTTGGGCAGGCCCGAGGCGATGCAAAGGCCCTCGACGATGTTGTGGTAGCGGGCGTACTCCTCCACCGACGCGGGGCGGGCCCGGCTCATGCGCAGGGCCACGGCGTCGGACTGCCAGTAGGCGACGAGGCTGGTGACGACGCTGATCACGACGGCGATCACCACCCCCACGAGGCCGAAGCCGAGGAAGTAGGCGAAGCCCGTGGCCACGAGGGCCACGAACAGCACGAAGCCCGCGATCAGGAGCCACGAGCGGCGCTTGTTGGAGGTGACCTGGTCGTACATGGCGGCGCCCCCGGACGGGAGGAGCGTTGAGGCCACCCTCAGAAGCTGACGCGGGTCGGGCCGCGCGACTCGTCGTCGGCCTGGAAGTACTCGCGCTCGGAGAACGAGAACATGCCCGCCAGCAGGTTGGCGGGGAAGCTCTGGATCTTCGTGTTATAGCGGTACACCGTGTCGTTGTAGAACTGGCGGGCGTAGGCGATGCGGCCCTCGGTGCCCGTCAGCTCCTCCTGGAGCTGGGAGAAGTTCTGGTTCGCCTTGAGGTCGGGGTAGGCCTCGGACAGCGCGAACAGCGACTTCAGGGCCCCGGTGAGCATGTTCTCCGCCTGGGCCTGGTCGGCCGGGCCCTGGGCGTTCATGCCCGCGTTGCGGGCGGCGACCACGGCCTCGAGCGTCTCGCTCTCGTGCGCGGCGTAGCCCTTGACGGTCTCCACCAGGTTGGGGATGAGGTCGTAGCGCCGCTTGAGCTGGACGTCGATCTGCGCCCAGGCGTTCTCGATGCGGTTCCGCAGCGAGACCAGCCCGTTGTACGTGAACGCCACATACAGCCCGATCAGGACCAGGAGCACCACGATGACGATGAGGAAGATCATCACGAGTGGTCATCCTACGGACTCGCGGCCCCTCCCCGGACATCACCGTGGGTGATCGGCAGAACTGTGTCTCTGGCCGGCCGAGGAGCGCGGCCGGTTGTCGCCCGCCAAATCGCCACGCGTGGGCTGAGGCGAACGCCCCGTCCGCTCGGCCGGTGTCAGCCGAGGCGCTCGTAGCGCTCCGCGTAGGCCTCGCCCAGGTGGAGCATGGAGAACTCCTGGGCCCGGGCCTCGGCTGCGGCCAGCAGCTCTGCGCGCAGCGGCGCATCGGCCAGCGCCCGGGTGAGCGTCCGCCCCAGCGCCTCCACGTCGCCGGGCGGCGTGAGCAGGGCGTCGACCCCGTCCGAGGCCACGTTGGCGTAGCCGTCGAGCGCCGAGGCGACGACCACGGCGCCCGCCGCCATGGCCTCCAGCAGCACCACGCCGAACGACTCGCCGTGCAGCGAGGGGGCGCAGAAGACGTCGGCGCCGCGCATGCGGGCCGCCACCTCCTCGTCGCTGAGCCGGCCCAGCCACTCGATGCGGGGATCGCCGCCGTGGCGGGCCCGCAGCGCATCGGTCTGCGGGCCGGTCCCGCCCACCCACAGCGTGACGTCGGCGGGGAGGAGCCGCAGGGCGTCGAGCAGGACGGACAGGCCCTTGCGCTGCTCGTGGCGGCCGATGAAGAAGATGGTCGGCCCGGTGGTGGGATGCGGTACCGCCTTGGCGAACCGCTCCACCTCGATGCCGTTGAACAGCAGCTCGTAGGTGCCGCCGACCGCCCGCCGGGCCGTGGCCAGCGCGTCCTTGGACACCGCGCAGCGGATGTCGAGCCGCTTGGCCAGCCAGCGGACCCCGGGCCGGGCCGCGGCGTAGGCGGCGCTGTCGCCGGCCCGGTGGAACGTGCCCACGATGGGCGCGTTGCGGAACAGCAGCGAGGTCATGGTCGGGCCCGGGCAGAGCGGCTCGTGCAGGTGCAGCACGTCGAAGGCCTCGTCGCGCAGCGCCCGTATGGTGCGGAGCTGCGCCGCGGGGTCCGGGGCCAGCGGCGCGACCGAGCCGTTGGAGGCGGTCGGGACGCTCTTGCCCAGCGGCGTGACCCCTGCGTCGGGCGGCGGACCGTCGCACGGGGCGAGGACCCGGGTGTCGAAGCCCAGCGTGCGCAACACCCGCGCCAGGCCCAGCACCTGGGCCTGGACCCCACCCGGAACCGTGAGGCTGTAGGGGCAGACCAGCCCGATGCGCACGGGCCGAGGGTACCCCACCCGGTGATGCGCCCAAGCCTGAGGGGTTGCCAGGCTGAGGGGTTGCCAGGTCGAGGCCCGGCTAGAGCCTGACGGGGGCCTCGGCGTAGTCGCTCGGCCAGTTGGGCTGCATCAGGTGCCACTGCTCGGGCGCGCGGCTGATCAGCTCCTCCAGGCGGTAGGCCACGTCCTGGGTGATGCGGGCGACGTCCTCGCGGAACGTGCCCCGCCGGTCGGTCGGCACCGGCGGCAGGACCAGGCCGTGGTGGCCCCGGCCCCGGTCGTACTGGGCGGCGGGCAGGATGGGCGCGCCGGTCCGCAGCGCCAGCACCGCGGGCCCCGAGGGCAGCGTGGTCTTCTCGCCGAAGAACGTCACCTCGACCCCGCTGTGGCCGATGTCGCGGTCGCACAGCAGGGCGATGACGTGACCGGCCTTGACCGCGCCCACGATGGCCTTCCCCGCCTCGGGCCCCAGGGGCACGATGTCGAGGCCCATGCTCCGGCGCAGGCCGACGAACCAGTCGAACATCGCGGGCGGCTCGATGCGCTCGACCACCGCTGTCACCGGCATGCCGTGCACGCGCGTGAGCCAGAACGCGCCCCACTCCCAGCTGCCCAGGTGCGGCATGGCCATGAGGGGCCCCGTGCCGCTGCGGACCGCCCGCTCCAGGTGGTCGAGGCCCTCGAAGGTGAAGCGGTCGTCCAGCTCCTCGGAGCTCACCGAGGGCAGCCGGAACGACTCCGCGTAGTAGCGCGCGTACGACCGGTAGACGCCGCGCACCCGCTTACGCAGCGCGGCCCCTTCCAATCCCGGCGTGATCCGGCGCTGGTGGCGCTCCACCATGGCCCGCCGCTCGCTGGGGCGCGCCGCCAGCGCGGCGCCGACCTGGGGTGCCAGCACGTCGACGACCGGGCCGGGCAGTGCCCGCGCCAGTGCTGACGCGCTGCGGTAGGCCGGGGTGACCAGGTCCACGGATCGGAGCAGCGACAGGCGCGGCGCCTACCGCCGCCGGCGGTTGACGATCGGCTGGCGCCGCCAGGTCCGGTGCGTGGACCGGGCCACGCGCCGGGAGCGCCAGCGGGCGGCCAGGGGCTGCACCTGAGGGGCCGACGCCTGGCGCCACACGGTGACGAAGCGCTGGCCCGCGGTGAACAGCGTCAGCACCAGCATGACCCACAGCACGGGGACCAGCAGCGACTCGAACAGCAGGCCGAAGGCCAGGAAGGCGAGGCGCTCGGCCCGCTCCATGAGCCCGCCCCGGGCGTCGAAGCCCAGGGCCTCGGCCTTGGCCCGCTCGTAGGAGATGAGCATGGACGCGGCCAGCACCGCGAAGGGCAGCACGGCGATGCGCCCGGGCTGGGTGGAGGCCAGGTACCAGGCCACGCCGCCGAGCAGCAGCGCGTCGCTGACCCGGTCGACGACCGAGTCGAAGAAGGCACCGCGGGGCGAGGCTGTCCCCGACGCCTTGGCCACGGCCCCGTCGAGCACGTCGGGCACCGCGGTGAGCACGAGCAGCAGCAGGCCGGCCCGCAGCCAGCCGTTGGCGATGGTCACGGCCGCGGCCACGGCCATCACGAGGCCGGTGACGGTGAGGTGGTTGGCGGTGATGCCGGTGCGCCGGATCTGCGCACCGAGGGGACGCATGCCCTTCTCGAAGGAGCTGCGCCACCGTCCGTCGAACATGAGATGTCTCTCCAGGTGTCTCAGCAGGCGCCGCGGGGGCCGGCACACATACGCACCGTTCTGTTCAACGGCTGATCGTTCCCGATCCTTCCCGAGCCGGGTGCCTCGCGGGCACCGGACAGGCTAACAACGCGCGCACCTGACAACTGACCATCCCCCGAGACGCCCAAGTGTCACCAACCTCCGGCGCGCAGCACGTGGCCGCCCCGCTACTGTCGCCCGCAGCGCCCGTCCAACTCCGAGGGGGAGCCTGGTGAAGCGGTACCCGACCGACCACATCCGCAACGTCGCCCTGGTCGGGCACGGCGGCGCAGGGAAGACCAGCCTCGCCGAGGCCCTGCTCCACCGGGCCGGGGCCACGACCCGCCTGGGCCGGGTCGAGGACGGCACGACCGTGTGCGACTACGACCCCGAGGAGCACAAGCGCGGCATCTCGCTGTCGCTGTCCGTCGCCCCCTTCGAGTGGCGCGACCACAAGGTCAACCTCATCGACACGCCGGGGTACGCCGACTTCATGGGCGACGTGTCGGCCGCCCTGCGCATCGCCGACCTGGCCGTGTTCGTGGTCAGCGCGGTGGACGGCGTCGAGGTCCAGACCGAGGAGGCCTGGTCGATGGCGGCCAAGCTGGGCGTGCCCCGCATGGTCTTCGTCAACAAGCTCGACCGGGAGCGGGCCAGCTTCGACACCACCCTGGCCCAGCTGCGGGACCGGCTCGGCGCGGGCATCGCCCCCCTGGAGCTGCCGATCGGCCAGGAGATCGGGTTCCGCGGCATCGCCGACCTGCTCACCGACACGGCCCACGTCTACGCCGACGGCGTCCCCCACACCGAGGCCATCCCCGACGACATGGAGGCGACCGAGCACGAGGTGCACGACGCCCTGGTCGAGGGGATCGTCGTGGCCGACGACGCCATGCTCGAGCGCTACCTGGAGGGCGACATCCCCGCCCTCGACGAGCTGGAGCACACGCTGCACGACGGCATCGCCTCCGCCACCGTGTTCCCGGTGGTCGTGGGCTCGGCCACCCGGGAGATCGGCATCGACCGGCTGGCCGACTTCCTGGTGGAGATCGGGCCCTCCCCCCTCGACCGGCCCGCCACCATCACGGTCCCGAGCGGCAACGGCGACACGCCCGACTCCGTGGAGGTGGCGGCGGAGGCCGGGGGCGACCCGCTCGCCTTCGTCTTCAAGACCATCGCGGACCCCTACGTGGGCCAGGTCAGCCTGTTCCGGGTGCTGTCGGGGACGCTGCGGCCCGACGACCACCTGGTGAACAGCCGCAGCGGCACCGACGAGCGCCTCCACGGGCTGCTCACGGTGCGCGGCAAGGACCAGGAGACCGCCAGCGAGCTGGTGGCCGGCGACATCGGGGCGGTGGCCAAGCTGGCCGCCACCGTCACCGGCGACACGCTGGCACCCAAGGGCAAGCCCGTCGTCGTGCCCCCGATCGAGCAGCCCGAGCCCACCCTGGCCGTGGCCGTCGTCCCCCGCACCCAGGCCGACGAGGACCGCCTGGCCCCGGCACTGCACCGCCTGGTGGACGAGGACCCGGCGCTGCGGGTCGAGCGGGTCGACGAGACCCACCAGACGCTGCTGCACGGCACCGGCGAGACCCACATCCAGATCACGCTGGAGAAGCTGACCCGCAAGTTCGGCGCCAACGTCGACACCGAGGACGTGCGCGTCCCCTACCGCGAGACGATCACCGGCGCGGCCAAGGCGGTCGAGGGCCGGCACAAGAAGCAGACCGGCGGCCACGGGCAGTTCGGCGTGTGCGTCATCGACCTCGAGCCCATGGAGCGGGGCGCCGGCTTCGAGTTCGCCAACCAGATCGTGGGCGGGGCCATCAGCCGGGGCTACATCCCCGCGGTGCAGAAGGGCATCGAGGAGGCCATGTCCGCGGGCGGCGTCAACGGCTACCCGGTGGTCGACCTCAAGGTCACGCTGATCGACGGCAAGGAGCACTCGGTCGACAGCTCGGAGATGGCGTTCAAGGTCGCGGGCCGGCTGGCCTTCCGGGCGGCCATGGCCCAGGCCAACCCGGTCGTCCTGGAGCCCATCAGCCGTCTCGAGGTCACGGTGCCCGTCGACCTGCAGGGCGACGTCATGGGCGACCTCAACTCCCGCCGGGGCCGGATGCAGGGCACCGAGGCGGCGGAGGAAGGTCGCCAGACGGTCATCGCCCTGGTCCCCACCTCGGAGATCCAGCGCTACGCCATCGAGCTGCGCTCGCTCACCGGCGGCCGGGGCCGGTTCCGGGCCGCGCACGACCACTACGACGTGCTGCCCGCGCACCTGGTGGCCGCGGTCAAGCGGGAGCTGGGCGAAGAGGCCTGAGTACGCTGGGGACCGATGGAGCGGTGCGAGGAGTGCGGGTTCGACCCCGCCGATCTGCGCCCGGCGGACATGGTCGTCGCCATCCGGTCCTACGGGCGTCGCTACCGGGCACCGCTCACCCGCGGCCTGGCGGGTGAGGACCTCGACGCCATCGTGAGCACCTCCCCGGGCCCGGGGGTGTGGTCGGCGCTGGAGTACGCCTCCCACGTGACCGACATCTTCCGCGTGTTCGAGGGCCGGGTGCGCGGCGCCCTGGCCGGCGAGGAGCCCGACGACCCGGTCGTCGACTGGGAGGCCCTGGTGGCCGCGGCCTCACCGGGGCTCGAGCGCGAGCAGGCGGCCGACGACCTGGCGGAGGCCGCCGAGGGCCTGGCCACCACGCTGTCCGAGCTGCAGGGCCACGAGTGGGGCTTCCCCGCGCTCACCGGCACGGGCCGGGAGGTCAAGGTGGTCGAGCTGGCCACCGTCGCGGTGCACGAAGGCAGCCACCACCTGCTCGACCTCGGGCGCGTCCTGCGGGCCGCTCGCGGCCGCTGATCGAGATCAGCTCGGGAGCACCTTCTCCAGCGCGTCGGAGATCTCGCTGGAGGTGGGGTCCACCATCGGGTTGAAGCGGGCCACGATCTGGCCCCCGGGCGCGACGAGGAACTTCTCGAAGTTCCAGCGGATGTCGCCGGTGTGGCCGTCGTCGGAGTCGGGCACACCGACCAGCTGCTGGTACAGCGGGTGGCGTTCGTCGCCGTTGACGTCGACCTTCTCGGTCATCGGGAACGTCACGCCGTAGCTGGTCGAGCAGAACGTGGCGATCTCCTCCGCCGTGCCCGGCTCCTGGCCGCCGAACTGGTTGCACGGCACGCCCAGCACCGTGAAGCCGCGCCCGGCGTACTGCTCGTGGATCTGCTCCAGGCCCGTGTACTGGGGCGTGAGCCCGCAGCGCGACGCCACGTTGACGACCAGCACGGCCTTGCCGTCGTAGTCGTGCAGGTCCGCCGGGCTGCCGTCGAGGGCGTTGATCGCCACGTCGTAGATGGACATGCGGGCAAACTACCGGCGGCGGCGGGTGCCTCGCTGCGCCGGGCGCGCCCGCCGCGCTAGACCAGCGGGATGGACCTCTCCCAGCTCTCGCCGTCCGACGCCGCGGTCGCTCTGCGGGGCCTGGAACGTCGCTACCGCGGGCTGTTCGCCGGCCTGGGCGACGACGAGGCCCCCGACGACGTGGCCCACCGCCAGGTGCAGGGCTGGTCGGCCATCGAGCACATCGTGGCCGCGGCCTGGGCCATCGCCGCGGCCGAGCGGGCGCTGACCGCGGTCCGCACCCACGACACCCCGACCCTGGCCGCCGCCGACGTCGACCCCGAGGCCCGGCCCAAGCCGGGAGCGCCCACCGGCACGGTGCACGAGCGGCTGTCCGAGCTGGCGCTGGAGGCCACGGCCCTGGCCGATCGGGTGGAGCGGACCCCGCCGGAGGACTGGGACCGGGCCGCCACGGTGGAGGGCACCGGGCGCAAGGTCACCGCCCTGGACATCATGCGCGGCGCGGTCGACGCCGGTGTGAGCCACCTGCGGGCGGCGGAGACCGTCCTCAACGCGGTGCGCCGCCGCCCCATCGAGCCCAGCTGAGGCCGCGGGCGGCGATCCCCACATCCGGGGACGCCGCCGCTCCGAATCTCCGTCTGCAAGCCCCCATGCGCTGGCTACAGAAGGAGATCCCATGCAACCCGTCACGCGCCGCTCGTTCCTCGCGACGAGCACGGCGGGAGCACTCGGGGTGGCGGGCGCCGCCACCATCGGCGCTCCGTTCACGTCGGCCGCCGCGGCCGGCGCGGACGAGCTGTCGCCGTCCGAGGCCGCCGCTCACAGCGGTCCCACCATGGTGAACATCGTCGACGCCGCCCGCGGCAAGGTCGAGATCCTCCACGGGACCCGCACCATCACCGTCACCGACAAGACCCTCGTGGCCCGCGTGCTGCGAGCCTCCCGGTAAGGGCCGGCCGACATGTCCTCACACCGCGAAGCGCCCGGGATCCTCAAGGACCCGGTCGCCGACAACACCGACGTCTACGCCTTCCGCACCCCCAACGACACCGTCACCATCATCACGAACTACGTGCCGACTGAGGCACCGGCCGGTGGCCCGAACTTCTACGAGTTCGGCAGCGACGTGCTCTACGAGATCAACGTCGACAACAACGGCGACGGCATCCCCGAGGTCAAGTACCAGTTCCGGTTCAAGTCGAAGAACTTCAACGAGAACACGTTCCTGTACAACACCGGCCCCATCACGGCGCTCGACTCCGCCACGTGGAACCGTCGCCAGTTCTTCTCGGTGACCAAGCTGAAGCGGCGGGACAGCCGCAGTGGCCGGCTCCGGTACGAGGTGGACGAGTCGGTCCGCGGCAGCGACCTCCCCTGCCCGCCGTGCAACGTCGGGCCCCGCTCCACGCCGAACTACGCCGCCCTGGCGGCCAAGGCGGTCAAGGACCTGGGCAACGGCAACAAGGTGTTCTGCGGCCAGCGGGCCGACGCCTTCTTCGTGGACCTCGGCCGGATCTTCGACCTGGGCGCCCTGGCTCCGTTCCAGAACCTGCACCTGATCCCGACCCCCGCGGGCACGGGCGTGGACAGCCTCGAGCAGGCCAACGTCCACTCCATCTGCATCCAGGTGCCGATCAAGGACCTGACCAGCGACGGCCGGGTCCCGAGCGACCCGCTGTCGCCCAAGGCCGTGATCGGTGTGTGGGGCTCGGCCTCCCGCCAGCAGGGCCTCTACCGGGCGGTGGGCTCCCGCCAGAGCTCGGGCAGTTGGCACCAGGTGTCCCGCCTCGGCAACCCGCTGTTCAACGAGGTCATCGTCCCGCTCGCCCGCAAGAACGAGTGGAACGCCAAGACCCCGGCCCAGGAGGCGGACTTCGAGCAGTTCGTGAACCAGCCCGAGCTGGCCCGGCTGCTGCCCGTGCTGTACCCGACGGTGTTCCCCAACCTGAAGGCGTACACCAAGGACCGGGCCGACCTGAACGCCATCCTGCTGACCGGCATCCCCAAGGAGGTCGGCATCCCCAACTTCCAGAACTTCACCGGGACCACCAAGGCCGACGAGCTGCGGCTCAACGTGGCCATCCCGATCAACCCCAACCCCAACCGGCTCGGCCTGCTGGGCGGCGACACCCAGGGCTACCCCAACGGCCGCCGCCTGACGGACGACGTGGTCACCATCGAGCTGCGGGCGGTCGCCGGTGTGACCATCCCGCTGGTCGACCCGACCTTCACGCCCGACGGGGCCGCCAGTGTGATCGAGGACGGCACGTTCCCGCCGGTCCGCCAGTTCCTCGACAAGTTCCCCTACATCGGCACGCCGTACTCCGGCTTCGACGTGCCGGCCGCGTGAGCCACGTGCGACTGGCTCCGCAGGCCGTGGTGGCGTCCGGGGCTCATGCCCCGGGCGCCACACCCGTCCTCGACATCGGGGACGACGTCGGGGCGCTCGTTGTCTACCTCTCCGGGGACACCCCCTCGGGCGAGCTGGAGGCCTGCCCCGAAGGTCGCCCGGCCGACCACTTCCACACGGGGGTCCACCCCCGGCCCATCGGCGGGGAGACCGTGTACACCGCGGTGTTCCCGGAGGTGA
The DNA here is from genome assembly GCA_036558145.1 of Acidimicrobiales bacterium. Lineage (GTDB taxonomy): Bacteria > Actinomycetota > Acidimicrobiia > Acidimicrobiales > VFJN01 > ZC4RG19. The sequence goes on along the minus strand of DATBGF010000509.1, from coordinate 27 downwards.
TCGACGGCAGCTACCAGGTCCTCGACG
>DATBGF010000508.1:0-2587 GCA_036558145.1 Acidimicrobiales bacterium | reverse complement strand
AGGCGTTCCTGGCCGCCGGAGGTGCGGGTGGGCTCGCCGCGGTCGAAGGCTCGCTCGTGGAGGGCCGGCAGGTCGGCCGTGCCGGCCAGGATGGCCTGGCCCAGCTCGCCGTCCCAGCCGGCGTAGCGGGCGGTGCGCTCGGCGTCGAGCTTGCCGTCCTCGAGGATGGCGGAGGCTACGAGCAGGGCTCGGGCCAGGGTGTCCATCCCGCCGATGTGGCCGTGGAACAGGTCGGTGCGGTCGATCGACTGGCGGCGCAGCTTGGCGTCGAAGTTGAACCCGCCGGTGGTGAACCCGCCGGCGCGCAGGATCTCCAGCATCCCGAGGGTCATGACCTCGACCGAGGTGGGGAACCGGTCGAGGTCCCAGCCCAGGCGGTCGTCGCCGGCGTTGGCGTCGATCGAGCCGAAGATCCCGGCCCGGGCGGCCACGGCCACCTCGTGGGCGAAGTCGTGGCCCGACAGGGTGGCGTGGTTGACCTCGATGTTGACCTTGATCTCCGTGTCGAGGCCGTAGCGCTGCAGGAAGGCGTGGACGGCCGCGACGTCGTAGTCGTACTGGTGCTTGGCGGGCTCGAAGGGCTTCGGCTCGATGAGGATCGTGCCCTCGAAGCCGATGCGGTGCTTGTGCTCCACGACGAGCGTCAGGAACTTCCCGAGCTGGTCCAGCTCCCGGCCGAGGTCGGTGTTGAGCAGCGTGTCGTAGCCCTCGCGCCCGCCCCACAGCACGTAGTTCTCGCCGCCGAGGCGATGCGTCGCCTCCAGGCAGTGGGCCACCTGGGCCGCCGCGTAGGCGAAGACCTCGGGATCGGGGTTGGTGGCAGCGCCGGCCTGGTAGCGGGGGTTGGTGAAGAGGTTCGCGGTGCCCCACAGCGGGATCAGCCCGGTGCGCTCCTGGTGCTCGGCGGCCCGGTCGACCATCTCGTCGAGCAGCGCCGCCGACTCCTTGAACGAGGCACCCTCGGGAGCGATGTCGCGGTCGTGGAAGCAGTAGTAGGGCACGCCGAGCTTGGTGAAGAACTCGAAGGCCGCGTCCATCTTCTGGCGGGCCGCCTCCATCGGGTCCGCAGTGGGAGCGAACGTCGGATGCCAGGGGCGGTCCATCGTCCCCGCGCCGAAGATGTCGAAGCCGTCCCACGCGAACGAGTGCCAGTAGCAGACCGCGAAGCGGAGGTGCTCCTCCATCCGCCGCCCGGCGACGAGGCGGTCGGCCTCGTACCAGTGGAAGGCCAGCGGCTCGTCGCTCTCGGGGCCCAGGTAGGGGATCCGCTCGGCGACGTCGGTGAAGAACTCGGCCATGGCTGGGCCTCCCGGTGCTCAGGTGACGGTCACGGTGCCGTCGTAAGTCTTGTCGGGTGGCCGGCCCGCCGCGTCGGCGACGACCTCGACGCTGCCCACCTCGACCAGGTCGACCGACGAGGTGCCGACCAGGACGTCGATGCGGCCGGGCTCGACCACGTAGGCGAGGTCGCGGCCGTGGAACCCGAGCTGGCCGACCGGGGTCTCGAACGTGACCGTACGGGACTCACCCGGGGCCAGCGGGACGCGCACGAACGACGCCAGCTCCAGCACCGGGCGGGTCACGCTCGCCACCGGGTCGCGCACGTACAGCTGGACGACCTCGTCGCCGGCGCGCCGGCCCGTGTTGGTGACCGTGACCGTCGTGGTGATCGGGTCGTGCCACGACACCTCGGTGCGATCCAGGGCGGCGCCGGACAGCGCGAAGGTCGTGTAGCCGATCCCGTGGCCGAACGGGTACATCGGGGCGGAGGGGGCGTCGACGTAGTCGCCCTTCCAGTGCGACCGCCCGCCCGAGATCTTGTGCCCGTAGTAGACGGGGATCTGGCCGGCCGAGTGGGGATAGGAGATCGGCAGCTTGCCGCCCGGTGCCTCGTCCCCGGCCAGGACCTCGGCCACCGCGGCCCCGCCCTCCTGGCCCGGGAGCCACGCCATCAGCACCGCGGCGCACCGCTCGTGCAGCCAGGCGCTGCCGAGCGGGCGGCCGGCCACGAGGACCAGCACGACCGGGGTCCCGGTCTCGAGCACCGCCCGCACGAGCGACTCCTGCACGCCGGGCAGGTCCAGCGACGCGGCGTCACGGCTCTCGCCGGTGGTGCAGTCGTCGGTGAGCCCGGCCTTGTCGCCCATGACCATCACCGCGACGTCCGACGCGGCCGCGAGCTCGACCGCCGCCGCGAAGCCCTCCCGGGATCCGTCGGTGACGCCGCAGCCCGGCGCGTGGACCACGCCCGGACCGAAGCGGGCGGCCAGCGCGCCGGCGATGGTCGTGGCGTCGACGTCCACGGGATCGGGCCGGCGGCGTGCGTCCAGCGGCATCGAGAACACGTTCTTGCCGCTGTGCAGCACCTCCTCCAGCGACTCGACGTGCGCCGGGTAGGTGTAGTCGCCGAAGAGGTGGCGGGCCTGGTCGGCGTTGGGCCCGATGACGGCGATGCGGCCGCCGCTCAGCGGCAGGGCCCCGTCGTTGCGCAGCAGCACCACGGACTTGCGGGCGATCGTACGGGCCAGGCGCCGGTCACCGGCCGTGTCGACGGCCACCGCAGCCCGCTGGGGGTCGACGTAGGGCT
>DATBGF010000507.1:0-7126 GCA_036558145.1 Acidimicrobiales bacterium | reverse complement strand
GCCGTAGACCTCGGCGAACTCCCAGTCCCGCTCGTCCTGGCCGGGGACGGCCATGATGGCGCCCGTGCCGTAGCCCATCAGCACGTAGTCGGCGATGAAGACGGGGATCGGCTCGCCGTTGACGGGGTTGGTGGCGTAGCTGCCCAGGAAGACGCCGGTCTTCTCCCGGGACTCGATCTGGCGCTCGACGTCGGTGCGGGACGCGGCCTGGCGCCGGTAGGCGGCGACCGCCTCCGCGGGCGTGGCGCTACCCCCGGTCCACCCCGGCGGGGTGCCGTCGGGCCAGCCGGCGGTCGTCAGCTCCTCCACCAGGGGATGCTCGGGTGCCAGGACCATGTAGGTGGCGCCGAACGTCGTGTCCGGCCGGGTGGTGAACACCTCGATCCCGGGGCCTCCCGCCGCCGGGGTCGGGAAGGTGATGCGGGCGCCCTCGGACCGGCCGATCCAGTTGCGCTGCATCAGCTTGATCGGCTCGGGCCAGTCCAGGCGCTCCAGGTCGTCCAGGAGCCGGTCGGCGTAGGCCGTGATGCGCATCATCCACTGCTGCAGCGGCCGCCGGAAGACGGGGAAGTTGCCGCGGTCGCTGCGGCCTTCGGACGTGACCTCCTCGTTGGCCAGCACGGTCCCCAGCCCGGGGCACCAGTTGACCATGGCCTCGGTGCGGTAGGTCAGGCGGTGGTTGTCGACCACCTCCCGCCGCTCCGTGGCGGACAGCTCGGCCCAGGGCCGGCCGCTCGCGTTGGTGCCCTCGGCCGGCTCGCGGGTGCCGGCCTCCAGCTCGGCCTCCAGGTCGGCGACGGGGCGGGCGCGGTCCGCGTCGGTGTCGTACCAGGAGTTGTAGATCTGCAGGAAGATCCACTGGGTCCAGCGGTAGTAGCCGACGTCCATGGTGGCGATGGACCGGCGCGGGTCGTGCGCCAGGCCCAGCCGCCGCAGCTGGCGGCGCATGGTGGCGATGTTGCGCTCGGTGGTGACGCGGGGGTGCTGGCCGGTCTGCACCGCGTACTGCTCGGCCGGTAACCCGAACGCGTCGTAGCCCATCGTGTGGATGACGTTGTGGCCGGTCATCCGCTGGTAGCGGGCGTAGACGTCGGTGCCGATGTAGCCCAGCGGGTGGCCCACGTGCAGGCCGTCGCCGCTGGGGTAGGGGAACATGTCCAGGATGTAGAGGTGGGGCGCGTCGGCCACCTTGTCGAACCCGGCGCGCAGGTCGCCGACCGGGTTGGGCGCCTGGAACGTGCCCTCGCGCTCCCAGCGGTCCTGCCATGCAGTCTCGATCTGCCCCGCGAGCTCGGCCGTGTAGCGGTACGGGGGTGTGTCTGTGCTGGTCGGCGCGTCTTCGGCCATGACTGCGAAGGGTACCGGCCCGGCGACGGTCCCCTGGAAGTCATATGTCATCGACCCGTCAGGTGCGTTGCGATGTGTAACCCAGGTGTTCTCCGGTAAGTCGGACGGTTGATGCCTACGCTCCTCCGCCGCCTGGAGCGCGCCGCGCAGCGCGACACCACCGTCACGTTCGTCGTCGGAGGCGAGGAGGAGGTCGTCCCCTGGCGCGAGCTCCACGCCCAGGCCAAGGGCTATGCCGCCGCCCTCCAGGCCCGGGGCGTCCGGCCCGGCGACCACGTGGCCCTGCTCTCGCCGACCACCCGGCAGCTTGTCACCGCCATCCAGGCCACCTGGCTGGCCGGGGCGGTCATCGTGGTGCTGCCGCTGCCGATGCGCCTGTCCTCCATCGAGGAGTTCGTGGCCCAGACCCGCCAGCGCATGCGCAACGCCCGGGCCAAGGTGTGCGTGATCGATCCCGAGCTGGCCGCGTTCGTCGAGCCCGAGCCGGGCGATCCGCCCATGGTGGGCTTCGCCGAGCTGGCCACCGGCGACGCCGCGGCCTACAAGCGCCCGCCCGACGACCCCGACCGGCTGGTGATCCTCCAGTTCACCAGCGGCTCGACCTCGGACCCCAAGGGCGTGATGCTGCCGGACCGGGTGCTGCGGGCCAACCTCGACGCCATCGCGATCGCCGCCGAGCTCGACCCGGACGACGACGTCCTGGTGTCCTGGCTCCCGCTGTACCACGACATGGGCCTGGTGGGCCTGCTCACTCTCCCCATGTCCACCGGCACCGCGCTGGTCCTGGGGGCGCCGCAGGACTTCACCTCCCGGCCCGCCCGCTGGATGGACTGGCTGTCCACCTACGGCGGCACCGCCACCGCGGGCCCGAACTTCAGCTACGTGCTGGCCACCCGGGCGCTGCAGCGCTCCGAGCAGCTCGACCTGTCCCGGCTGCGGATCGCCCTCAACGGCGCCGAGCCCATCGATCCCGACCAGGTGGAGGCGTTCATCGAGGCCGGCAGGCGCCACGGGTTGCGCCCCGAGGCGGTGTTCCCGGCCTTCGGCATGGCCGAGGTCGCCATCGCCGGGACGTTCCCCCAGCCGGGGACCGGCATGGTGATCGACTGCGTCGACCGCCGGGTGCTGGAGACCGAGCGTTACGCCGCGCCGGTGCCCCCCGGGACCGAGGGCAGCCGCCGCCTGGCGCTGCTGGGCCGGCCGGTGCCGGGCCTGGAGATCCGCATCGTGGACCCCGAGTCCGGGGGCACGCTGCGCGACCGCGAGGTCGGTGAGCTGGAGATCCGCGGCACGTCGGTCACGCCCGGCTACTACCGCCGCGCCGACGCCAACGCCAACCTGTTCCACGACGGCTGGCTGCGGACCGGCGACCTGGCCTACACGCTCGACGGCCAGCTGGTGATGTGCGGCCGCATCAAGGACGTGATCATCGTGGGCGGCCGCAACGTGTTCCCCGAGGACGTCGAGCGGGCCGTGGGGTCCCTCGACGGCGTCCGGGCCGGCAACGTCATCGCCTTCGGCGTGGACGGGGAGCGGGGGCGCGAGTCACTGGTCGTGGTGGCCGAGTCCAAGGCCGAGGACGTGGCCCTGGTGCGCAAGATGGTGGGGGAGCGGGTGCGCGACGTCGTCGGCGTCCCCGCCAAGGCCATCGTGCTGGTGACCCCGGGGACGCTGCCCAAGACCAGCTCAGGCAAGCTGCAGCGCTCGCTCTGCCGCCGCCGCTACCACGACGGCCTGCTGGAGCTCGTGGACGCCTGACGGCCGGGCGCTAGGCGGCCTTGATGGCCTCGATGACGCCGTCCCACTGGCCGCTCTCGGTCTGGTACGGCGTGTAGAAGCTGAGCCGGCTGACCACGTCGGCCCACCGGTCCACCAGGGCGGGCCCGATCTCGTCCAGCGGGGCCACGACCGCGAACGCCTCCAGCATGTCCTGGTCGATGAGCTCGCCCATCTCGGCCCAGCGACCCTCCTTGGACATGCGGTTGAGGTCGTCCTGGAGGTCGCCCCAGCCGTGCAGCTCCAGCACCTTGCGGTAGGCGGGGGTCGATCCGTAGAAGGCGATCTGGCCCTTGACCCCGCTGGCGGCGGCGGCCATCTCGGCCTCGTCCCGGCCGGTCACCACGAACAGCGGGCCCGAGATCTCGAAGCCCTCCATCGTCTTGCCCGCCTTGGCCCGGCCCTTCTCCAGCGCGGGGATGGTGACCTCGTCCATGTAGCGCCGGGTGGTGAAGCCGTGGCAGATGAACCCGTCGGCCACCTCGCCGGCCACCTCGGTCATCAGCTCGCCCACGCCGGCCAGGAAGATGCGGGCGTCGCCGTGGGGGTTGGGGCCCGGGTTGAAGAACGGGGTCATCAGCGTGTGCTGGTAGAAGTCGCCCCGGAAGTCGAGCTTGGACCCGGTGTTCCAGCAGTCCCAGATGGCCCGGATGGCCAGGATCATCTCCCGCATGCGGGGCGCCGGATGAGACCACGGCATCGAGAACCGCCGGGTGATGTGGGCCTTGATCTGGCTGCCGAGGCCGAGGATGAAGCGGCCCTCGGACGCGGCCTGCAGGTCCCACGAGGTCTGGGCGAGCGTCATGGGGTTGCGGGCGAAGGCGACCGCGATGGCGGTGCCCAGGTCCACCCGCTCGGTGCCCTGGGCGGCCAGCAGCAGGGGGAGGAACGGGTCGTGGGCGGTCTCGGCGAACCAGATGCCGTCGTAGCCGCGCTCCTCCTGGCGGGCGGCGTCGCGCGCCGCACTGTCGAAGCCACCCCTGATGCCACCGTCGATCTTCATGGCCCGAAGCTAGCGCGGGCACTCGCGCCCGGCTTGACCGAGCGGTCAAGCGGCATCAGGTGTCGTCGCGCTGGTCCCGGAGGAACTGCTCCAGCTCGGCCATGAGCTCGTCGCCGCTGGGCAGGTCGGAGGCGTTGAACGGGACCTCGGCCGCGGGCTCGACGCTCTCCCACGCCGTCTCCAGCTGGCGCAGCATGGCCGCGTGCTCGGGGTTCTGGGCGATGAGCTCGTCGAGGCGGTCCCGGGTCGCCTGAGCCAGGGAGGGCAGGTCGCCGACGGGCAGGGACAGCTCGCCCACCCGGGCCAGCGCCTCCACCAGGGCCAGGCTGCCGGCGGGGAACGGCATGGTGGCCGGGACGTAGTGGGGGATCTGGGCCCACAGCCCCAACGACGGCACGCCCCGCTCGTCACAGCCCTGCTCGACCGCGGCCTGGATGCCGGCGGGGAAGTCCAGCGAGGCCCGCAGGAAGCCCCACTCCGCCAGGCTCGCCGTGGACGCGGTGCAGGCCACCCGGGGCGGCTTGGTGTGGGGCGCGGCGAACGGGTAGGCGCCCAGGCCCACGCACATGCGCACGCCGAAGTCCAGGGCCAGCGACACGACCTCGTCGGTGAACTGGTTCCACAACCGGTCCGGCTCGGCCCCCACCAGGAGCAGCATCTCGTTGCCGTCGTTGTCCGTGGTGGCCCGCAGCTCGAGGGACGGCCAGGTCAGGCCGCGCAGCACCCCGTCGACCAGGTGGGCGATGGGCCGGCGGGCCCGGTAGTCGAGCAGCTCGTCGGTCGAGAACCGCGCCACGGTGACCGTGTCGAGCTGGTCGCACAGCACCTCGGCGGCCCCCGCCGCCGCCAGGCGCGCGTCGATCCAGCCGTCGAGCGCGAGCACGAGGAGCGGGTCGTCGAGGTCGGGTTGTTCGATCAGCTCGTACAGCGCCATGGGGCCTTCGTCGTCTTCTCGTGCGGCTGGTGGTCGGTCGGGTCCGTCGGGTGGGTCAGGAGGCGGGCAGGCCCTCGCTGGCGGCCTGTGCCTGCCGTGCCAGCATCTCGACCTGGACGGCAAAACCCTCGAATCCGGCGGCGTCGCCCATGGCGCCACCCTTGTAGCGGGCGTACACGCCCTCCAGGATGCAGGCGAGCTTCCAATACCCGAACGCCCGGTAGTACTCGACCGAGCTGACGTCCCGGCCGGACGCCGCCGCATACATGGCGATCAGCTCGGCCCTCGTGGGGAACCCCTCCAGCCCGGTGGACGCCTCCATCAGCGCCGAACGCGCGTCGCCCGCCTCGTTCCAGTACACGAGCAGCAGGCCCACGTCGGCCAGCGGGTCGCCGAGCGTGCACAGCTCCCAGTCGAGGACCGCCCGGATGGTCCCGTCCGGGCCCAGGATGCAGTTGTCGAGCCGGTAGTCGCCGTGGACGATGGCCGCCGGGCCCTGCTCCGGGATGCGGGCCGCCAGCGCGTCGTGGACCTCGTCCACGATGGGCAGCTCCCGGGTCTTCGAGTTCTCCCACTGGGAGTACCAGCGCTTGAGCTGGCGCTGGATGTACCCCTCGGTGCGGCCCAGGTCGCCGAGGCCGACGGCCGCGGGATCGACCGCGTGGATGCGGGCCAGCACCTCGGCCAGCTGGCGGCCGGCGTGGGCCCGGGCCGTGGGATCGAGTCGCCGGGACGCCTCGGCGTTGCGGGCGATCAGGCCGTCCACGAAGCCCATGACGTAGAACGGCGCCCCGTTGACGTCGTCGTCCGTGCAGAGCCCGATGGTCGGGGCGACGGGCACGTCGGTGGGGGCCAGGGCGGAGATGATGCGGTGCTCGCGGCCCATGTCGTGGGCGGTGGCCAGCACCTGGCCCAGCGGCGGCCGCCGCAGCACCCAGGCGTGGTCGGCGGCGTCGGTCACCCGGAAGGTCAGGTTCGAGCGCCCCCCGGCGATCAGCTCGAAGTCCAGGGGCGGCTCGACCTCCGGCGCGTGCGCCCGGAACCACTCGGTGACCCGGCGGACGTCGACCCCGCGGGGGCCCTCGGCGGTGTCGGCGCTGTCGGCGGTGGGCGCGTCGGTCATCGGGGTCACCGTAGAGGCTGGCGGCCCTCGGGTGCCCGGAGGCGCCTCCGAGGCGCCTCGCCGGGTCGTCGATAGCCTGGTCAGGGATGAGCACCGACGTCACCGACGCCACCTTCCAGTCCGCTGTGATCGAGCGTTCCTCCCAGGTCCCGGTCGTGGTCGACCTGTGGGCCCCGTGGTGCGGCCCCTGCCGCACGCTCGGGCCGATCCTCGAGGACGTGGTCGACGCCACGGACGGCGCCGTCGAGCTGGTCAAGATCAACGTGGACGAGAACCCGCAGGTCTCGGCCGCCTTCCAGGTGCAGAGCATCCCGGCGGTGTACGCCCTGGTGGACGGCAAGGTGGTCGACGGCTTCCTCGGCGCCCAGCCCGCCCCCCGGGTCCAGGAGTTCGTCTCCGGGCTGCAGCCGTCCGAGTCGGACAAGGCCCTGTCGTCGTTGCTGGCCGCAGGCGACGAGGCATCCCTCCGCCAGGCCCTGGAGCTCAAGCCGGACCACCACGACGCCATCGTCGCCCTGGCCGAGCTGCTGGCGACCCGCCGCGGCGACGGCGACACGGACGAGGCACTTGCCCTGCTCGGCCGCATCCCCGAGACCACCGAGACCCGCCGGGTGGCCGCCCTCGCCCGCACCGGCGCCGGCGCCACCGACGGCGAGTCCTCCGGCGACGAGATCACCGCCAAGCTCGACGACCTGCTCGACCAGGTCAAGGCCGACGACGCGGCCCGCCAGGAGTACGTCGACCTCCTCGAGGTCCTCGGCACCGACGACCCCCGCACCGCCGACTACCGCAAGCGCCTGACCGCCCGCCTGTACTGACCCGGGCCTGCCGCCCCGGGCGCTGCCCGGGCGTCGGCCGTCGGCTCACGGCCCGCGCGGGCTGAGCCGGGCTTGCGGCCGGGGCCGGGCTGACGGCCCGCCGACGCTGATCCGGGCGTGCCGCC
>DATBGF010000506.1:0-3512 GCA_036558145.1 Acidimicrobiales bacterium | reverse complement strand
CGGCGCTGGGCCTCGCTCGACGCCCGCCTCACCCCGGCCGAGCTGCGGGTGGCCATGGTGGTGGGACACGGCGCGTCCAACCGGGATGCCGCCGAGGAGCTGTTCATCAGCGTGAAGACCGTCGACTACCACCTGCAGGCGATCTACCGGAAGCTGGGCCTGCGCAGCCGCGCCCAGTTGGTGGCGATCGTCGCCGGCGAGCAGGCCAGCAGCCTCACGTTCCAGAACTGAGCTCGCCCCGACCTCTGCCGGGGTCGCCGGCCCCACCGTCACGTCGAGGTGGTCGCCGTCGTTCGGGTCCACCGAGACCCGCAGGCCGGCGCCCTGGAGGACCGTGCCGGTTCGGGGAGCCGCTACCACCGGTGACCCCGCGGTGGCCAGCGCGGAGGATCGCGGCACGAGCACGGTCCGGCCCGGCCAACGCCGGAGCAACGCAGCGGCCACCGCGGCGGCTGCATCCGAGCTCGTGCGGACCACCATCACGTCGGGGGTGTGGATGCGCCGGGCACGTAGCCCGGCCAGGATGAGGTCGTCCCGGGCGCGGCCGTCCAGCACCACGACCGCGTCGCCACCCGCCTGCCACACGGTGGCGCCGGTGCCGAGCGGCCGCGCGGTGGCGCCGGCCGGTCCTCCTGGCGCGGGCATCAGCGCGATGACGGCCAGCGTGGCCGCCGGGCCGGCGCCGCCCAGGAGCAGCTGCCAGCGTCGGCGGCGACTGGGAGCCATCGATCGGGGCAGCGGCGCCAGCAGCGCGTCCAGGCGACGGGCCCGGGCCTTGAGCACCGCCGCGGTCGCTCCGAAGGCGAACAGAGCTACGAGGTGGCGGGCGCCCAGGGCACCGAGCGGCCAGCCCGCGGCGGCGCGGGCCACGGCGTCGACCCATCCGAGGAGGAGGCGGGTGGGCAGGTGGATCAGCGTGGCGACGGGACCGGGGAGCACGCCCGCGGCGAGCCCGGCGGTCAGGCCCCACACCATGATCGGACCGGCGGCCGGGACCGCCAGGAGGTTGGCCGGGATGGCAGCCACCGGCACCGGACCGAACACGGCCACCAGCAGGGGCGCCACCGCCGCCTGGGCCGCGAGCGTGACCGACAGGGGTGCCACCAGCCAGCGGGGCCCCGGCAGGAGGGCGGCGAGCGGCCCGGCCCCGACCACGATGCCCGCCGCGCCCAGCACCGAGAGCTGGAAGCCCAGCGAGGTGACGAGCAGCGGATCGATCAGCACGATGGCGGCGACGCCGAGCGCCAGCGCCCGCAGCGTGGACGCGGGCCGCCCGATGGCGGTGCCGACGGCCGCCACGGACGCCATGGCTGTCGCCCGCAGCACCGACGGCTCCGCCCGGGTGAGCAGTGCGAAGCCGGCCAGCACGGCCAACGTGACCGCCAGGCGAGGTCCGAAGCGCAGCCGGGACAGCAGCGGGGTCGCGATCACCAGCGCGAAGGCGACGTTCTGGCCCGACACGGCCAGGAGGTGGCTGAGCCCGGCGGCCCGGAAGGCGTCGGTCATGTCCGGCGGTTGGGCCCGGTCGTCGCCGAGCGTGATGCCGGCCAGCAGGCTGCGCTGGCGGGCGGGGAGCGACTCGGCCCCGGCCGCCAGCGTGCGACGCAGCCCGTCGGCGGCCCGGCTGAACTGATCGCCGGTTCGCCAGCCCACCACGGCCTCGACCTCCAGGCGCCCGGCGAGGTGGCGATAGCGGGCGCGGCGCTCGCGGTCTCCCGGGGGGCGCACGTCCCCGACGACCGTGACCTTCTCCCCCGCCAGGCGGTCCTCCAGGGCGGCGGCGGCCGCGCTCCGGGCGTGGGCCGACAGGTGGCGGCCCTCCAGCCGCACGTCAGCCGACACGCCGCCGTGGCCGTCCGGGACCGGGTCCCCTACCAGGGTGACCTCGGCCGTCACCGGACCGGTGGTCAGGGGTGCCGCCAGTCCGTCGAGCGAGCGATGGGCCAGCGTCACGGCCGCCAGCGCGGCGGCCAGGACCAGCAGCTCGGGACGGAACCGGCCGAACCGGTACAGGGCCCAGGCCAGCGCGAACAGTCCGAGAGAAGCTCCGAGCGGGACCCGCCCGACCAGTCCGTCGACGGCGGCGACGGCGGCGGCAAAGGTGGCGACGGCGAGGATGACGGCCCAGCGATCGGACATCGATCACACCGTGACCCGGTCGCGCAGCTGCTCGAGCTTGGCGTCGCCGATGCCGCGGACGTCCAGGAGGTCGTCGACCGAGGCGAACGGGCCGTTGCGCTCGCGGTGGTCGATGATGGCCTCGGCCGTGGTCGGCCCGATGCCGGGGAGGCCGTCCAGCTCGGTGGCCGACGCGGTGTTCAGGTCGACCAGGGGCGTCGGGCCATCCGCCGCGGCGGCAGAGGCGGCGACCGGCGGGGCCTCGCCCACGCGGGCGACGTAGACCTGCTGGCCGTCGACGAGCACGGCCGCGAGGTTGATGCGGGCGGGGTCGGCGTCGGGGGCCAGGCCCCCGGCGGCGTCGATCGCGTCGACCACGCGGGCGCCCGTGTCCAGGTGGTGGACGCCCGGGGTCACGACCGCTCCCGCCACGTCCACGACCACTTCTTCTTCGGCGGCGCCGGGAGGGCCGATCGTGGCGACCGGGTCGGTGCTCAGCTCGGTGGTTTCGACCGCCGGTCGGGCGAAGGGGATCTGCATCTCCGGCGGGGGTGCGGGTGGCGCGAGCACCCGCCAGGCGACGACCACGGCGAACCCGAGGGCGGCCCCGCCCGCCATGAGACGAGCGGGGGTGAGGTTCCAGAGGGCGACCATGGCGGCCAGCTGGTCCCGCCAGGTCTGGGTGGGCGGGGCGGGTCGGGGCGGGTCGGGGGTGAGCGCGGTGGGAACGGTGGGATCGGACATCGCCGTCCTTCGGGGCGGGCGCGTGGGCGCGCACGAGCGACAGGGAGGCCGCGCGGGGCGGCGATCGGGGGCACCGGTCGGCGGAGGACCGTGTGCGGGCTGCGCTCGCCCCGAGACGGGCGACTGCGGCGATATCCGGCCCTCGAGGGACCGGCGAAGGCGCACCCTAGCCCATACGAACAGACGTGCGCGCGCGGCCCGGCATCATGGTGCGATGGATCCTGCGGCCGTGCGCGCCATCGCCAACGCTCATGCGTGGTTCGAGGTCAACAGCGGCTGGGCTCCGCCGGATCCGGACACGCTGGCCGAGTGGGTCGACGACGGGGTGTGCCGGTGCCCGGACGACTGCCTGGTGGCACCCGACGCCTGGTGCGAGCACGGGCTGGCGTCGTGGTGGCTGATCCTCGGCGCCCTCGACGGCAAGTGAGCCCGGGGGCGCGGCGGTCGGCCCGGATCAGTACGGCGGACGGTCAGGCCTAGGCGCACTAGACGGGACGTGACGCCACGAAGGCACGCCCGGATCAGTACACGCAGGCAGTCGGGCTATCGGCGCACTCGACGGCGGGCGACACCTGGGCGTGAGCCCGGGGCGCGGCAAGGACGACTCGGTACAGGCGGGCCGTCAGGGCTCGGCGCACTCGACGGCGGGC
>DATBGF010000505.1:0-4768 GCA_036558145.1 Acidimicrobiales bacterium | reverse complement strand
GTCGAGCGTGACCTCGCCGGGGATCGACGGGTGCGACGCCTCGGTGCCGTGCTCGTGGCGGGCGTGGACCTCGGGCGGCCCCACGATCAGCTCGTGGTGGATCGGGTCGCCGTTGACCACCACGAAGCGCACCCGGGTGCCCTCGACCACCCGCAGGCTCGTGGGGCTGAACAGGCTGTGCTCGATGTCGAGGCGGACGGTCACGTCGCCGGGCCCGAGCGCCGGGGCCTCGGGGTCGTGCGCCCGCAGGGCCAGCACGCCGTAGGTGGCGGCCGTGACGACCAGGGCGGCGGCCAGCGCCGCCCCGCCCCAGGGCCACCATCCGCGCCGGCCCCGGGTCGGGCCACCCGGTTCCCCGGCGCCGGCCGGGGGCGCCGGCGCCGGGGCGGAAGGGGCGAGGGCGGTCATGACGGCCTCGGGCCCACGCCCGCCAGCCGCCGGGAGCGGCCGCGGTCCCAACCGAGGACCAGGACGCCCGCCGCCACGACGCCGCCCAGCGCCAGGGGCCAGAGGGCCGGCCCGGGGCGATCGGGGATCAGCGGCACGGCCTGCGCCTCGCCCACGCCCGCGTCCACCAGCGAGGGCGTGACCCCCGGGGTGGCGGACACGGCCAGGTCGTAGTCGAGCTCCGAGGCGGGGGCCGACAGCGCCAGGTGCGACAGCCACATGTCCTGGGGGACCCAGCCCATGCCCACGTCCGAGCGCAGATCGTCGAGCAGGCTCGGGCTGGCGGCCTCGCTGACGTCCAGCGTCATGCCGCTGCCGCCGGCCAGCAGCGCGGGCTGCTGCTCGGTCAGCAGGAACACGTCGGCCTCGACGTTCACGTCGTCGTCGAGGCCCAGGCCGAGGATGTGCACCGGGACCCACGGGTCGTCGGTCGGGATGGTGGCCATGATCGGGGTGCTGTCCCCCGCGCCCTGGCCCAGGTCGGCGGCCCGCTGGGCGTTGAAGCGGGCGGCCATGAACACCGGGCTGCGCTCGGCGTAGTAGTCGAGCACCTCGGGGGCGTCGGGCGTGAGCAGGTAGCCGTGGTCGGCCGCCCACTCCCCCACCTCGTCGCCCCCGCCCCGCAGCACGGTGATGTCGAGCGCGTCGATCTGGGTCTCGAGGATGACCTCGGCGTCCGCCGCCGCGGGCGCGGCGTCGCCGGCGCTCAGCGTCTCGGGCGCGGGGGGCGCCACCTCCTGCACCAGGCGCTGGAGCGTCCAGTCGCCGGCCCGGGTCACCTCGGTCGGGACGTCGGGCAGCGGGACGATCGAGCCGACCTCCTGGCCCTCGCCCGTGAACTGGAAGGCCGTCACGTAGTGCTCGACGCCGCCGTTGTAGGCGGCGAGCGTGGTGGTGCGGACCAGCTCGATGGTGCCGTTCTCGCCCACGAGCCCGCCGCAGGCGCCCGCAGGGCCTGCGCTCGCCAGCAGGGCGGGCAGCCCGAGCGCTGCCATTGCGATGATCTGCCGTCTCATGGCCCCTTCGACGGCGCGGCGCACCGCTCCGGTTCCCGGCTAGGTCCCGGGCGCCACCAGGCCGTGGTCGAAGGCGAACACGATGGCCGCGGCCCGGTCCCGCAGTCCCAGCTTGGACAGCAGGTGCCCGACGTGCGTCTTCACCGTGCCCTCGCCGATGAACAGCTCGCCGGCGATCTCGGTGTTGCTGCGGCCCCGGGTCCGTCCCCGGGAGGAGCACGGCATGATGGGGCCCATGACCCGCAGCGTGCGCAACGACCCCGACGCCTCGCGCTACGAGCTGGTGGAGGACGGCACGGTCATCGGCGTGGCCGACTACCGCATCGACGGCGACGTGGCCACGTTCCCGCACACCGTGATCGTCGCCCAGCGCCGGGGCGAGGGCCTGGGCGCCGAGCTGGTGCGGGCCGCCCTCGACGACACCCGCGCGCAGGGCCGGCGGGTCGTGGCCCGGTGCTGGTACGTCGCCGAGTTCGTGGACGAGAACCCCGACTACGCCGACCTGCTGGCCTGAGCCGGCTCAGCCCGCCGGCTCCAGCAGCACCACCGGGATCGGCCGGTCGGTGCGCTGCTGGTACTCGTCGTACGCGGGCCAGACATCCACGGCCCGGGCCCACCACGCGGCCTTCTCGTCGCCGTCGACCTCGCGGGCCCGCATCGGGCGCCGCTCGGGGCCGTCCTGGAGCGTGATGTCGGGATCCGCGAGCAGGTTGTGGTACCAGCCCGGGTTCTCGGGCGAGCCGCCCTTGCTGGCGACCGCGGCGTAGGTGCCGTCGTGCTCGACCCGCATGACCGCCGCCTTGCGCACGTTCCCGGAGCGCCGGCCCCGCATGGTCATGACCACGACGGGCACGTCCTGGATCGTGAGGCCGTCGGTACCGCCCGAGGACTCGTACTTGTCGATCTGGCGGGCCACCCAGTCCCAGCGGCTCGGCACGTACTCGCCCTCGGTCTCACCCTCGCTCGGCATGGCCGCGAGTGTACGGGCCGCCTCCGCGGACCGGTCGTTGACAACTATTAGCGACTCCTCTAACTATTGTCGACGTGGATGTGTTCGAGGCGCTGGCGGACCCCACCCGGCGCCGGGTGGTGGCGCTGCTCGGGGAGCGACCGCACCGGGCCGGTGAGCTGGCCTCGGCCGCGGGGACGTCCTCCCCGGTGATGTCGCGCCACCTGCGCATCCTGCTGGAGGCCGAGATCGTGCGCGACGAGCGGGTCCCCGAGGACGCCCGGCTCCGGGTGTTCCGGCTGCGCCCCGAGTCGCTGGCCGGGGTGCAGGCCTGGCTCGACCAGGTCCAGGCCCACTGGAACGAGCAGTTGGCCGCGTTCAAGCGCCACGTCGAGCAGAAGAGGACGCCATGACCGCAGACCGTTCGATGACCGCCGAGGTCGACGTGGCCGTCGATCCCGCCACCGCCTTCGAGGCCTTCACGGACGAGATGGACCTGTGGTGGATGCGCACGCCGATCACCTACTACGACTCCGCCCGGGCCATCGGCCGGCGCTGCGAGCACGGCGTCGGCGGCCGGCTGCTGGAGCTGTACGACGAGGCGACCGGCGACGCCCTGGAGCTCGGGCGCATCACCGTCTGGGAGCCGGGCGCCCAGCTGTCCTGGCGCAGCTCCGTCGACGACATCGACGTGGACGTGCGCTTCGAGCCCTCGGACGTGGGCACCCGGGTCACGGTCGAGTGCCGGCTGCTGCCCGACGGCGACCCGACCGACACGGGCACCTACTCGTTCGCCCGGATGCTGGAGCCCTGGTTCGCCACGTGGTGCGCCCGCCGCGACACCGCGCCCCGCGAGCCCCAGGAGCTCAACCGGTTCAACCTGGTCGTCCACTACGCCAAACCGGTCACCGCCGCCCGCTGGCTGGCTCGGGCCTTCGGCTTCGAGCTCACCGGCGCCCTGCCCGACGAAGGCGAGCAGGCGGGCTGGATCGAGTTCCACGTGGGCGGCACCGCGCTGATCCTTCTGCCCCTGACCGACGCCCCGGCCGAGGGCGGCCCCGCCACCCACGTGCCCTTCGTGTACGTCGACGACCTCGACGCCCACTTCGCCGCGGCCGAGGCCGCGGGCGCCACGATCGTCCAGGGCATCCACCAGCACGGCTACCGCGCCTACGAGGCGGCCGACCTCGAGGGCCACCACTGGACCTTCGCCCAGGCGCGGCCGACGATGCGGTGACCTAGACGCGCAGCTCGTAGACCGGGTTGAGGATCGCCAGGCGGTGGCGGTGGAGCCCGACGGTGCCCTCGACCACCATCTTGGTGCCCACGTCCACGCCGGCCAGGCGGCGCCGGCCCAGGAACACGACCGACAGGGCGGCCGTGCCGTCGTCCAGCACCAGCTCCAGCACCGGGGCGGCGTGCTGGGGCACGACCCGCACCGAGCGGACCCGGCCGCTGACCTTGACCCGGTCGCGGTAGCGCACGTCGGCGATGGGCAGGCAGCCCGGGGCGGCCTGGACGCCCTTGTCCCCGTTGCTGCGGGCCACGGGGATGGTGGTGTAGTCGGCCTCTCCCCCGCCCGGCTCCCGGGGCCCGGCCACCGGCGACGGGCCCCCGGCGCCGACCAGGGCCGACAGCGGCACGCGGGCGTCGTCGAGGGTGTCGAAGTGGAACGGGACCGAGGTGACGTTGGCGTGCGGCAGGCGCGACACCTCCTCCTGGATGGACTCCGCGGTCCGGTCGTGGAGGATGCGGTGCCAGATCCCGTGGAACTTGCGGTCCGGGAGCAGCACGCTGACCTCGGTCTCGCCGTCGCTCAGCTCCCGGGCCACGGTGGTCACCGCGGCGCGGGTGAGGCGCCGGTCCGGGCACTCCACCAGCTCGAGCGGCACCCACTGCAGGCCCAGCCGGCTCCACTCGTCGGCCAGGTGGCGGGCGGCCTCGTCGTCCACGACGAAGTGGACGGCCCGCATCTCGTCGGGCGTGAGGGTCCGGGCGTACTGGATCGCCCGGGCCGAGGCCAGGTCGAGCCGGTCCACGAACACCAGCACGACGTGGCGGCGCAGGATCGGCGCGGCGGCCGCGGCGGGGACGTCCACCTCCAGGTGGCCGGCCTCCTTCACGTACTGGCGGTTGAGCCGGAGGAACGCGAACACCAGCACCGGGAGCACGATGAGGATGGCCCACGCGCCCTCGGAGAACTTGGTGACGGCGATGATGATCGCCACCAGGCCGGAGAGGATGGCGCCGAAGCCGTTGATCAGCACGCCCTTGCGCCAGCCCGCCTCCTTCTTGCGGATGTGGTGCTTGGTCATGCCGGACTGCGACAGCGTGAAGCCCGTGAACACGCCGATGG
>DATBGF010000504.1:0-6445 GCA_036558145.1 Acidimicrobiales bacterium | reverse complement strand
GGTTGGTGGTGTCGGGGTCCAGGACCCGCAGGCCCGCCAGGACGGCGGGATCGCCCATCGCCCGGGCCAGGCTGGTCCCGGCCGCCTCCAGGTCCTCGGCCAGGGCGGCGTGGAGGTCCCGGCAGGCCTGACCGATGTGCGTGGCGCGCAGGCCGAGATGGTCGAGCGTGCGGGCGACGGCGCCGAAGCCCACCCGGTCGACCACGGCGTCGGCCGCGGCGTTGTCGCTGATCGTGATCATGAGCTGGGCCAGGTCGCGCAGGGACAGCTCGGCGTCGTCGCTCAGCGCCGCCAGCCCGGTCACGCCGGACGTGCGCGTGGCCGCCGGGACGGGGATCCGATCGGCCAGGTCCAGCTCGCCCGACTCGCCGGCCCGGTGCAGCGCCACCAGCACCGGCAGCTTGAACACCGAGACCAGCGCCACCGGCGTGTCCGCCCCGATGGCGACCTCGCCGTCACCGTCGATGTCCACGACGTGGAGCCAGGCGGACACATGCGCCCGCTCGAACACCCGGCCGATCTCCCGCTCGACGCTCACGTGAGGACCGCCGAGGCCGGGCGGACGTGGACCACGGGGGCGGCATCGGCTGCCGGGGTCATGCCCTGGTCCCGGCCCAGCACGTCGGCCACCGCGGCGGCGACCGCATCGGTGGCGGCGGAGCCGCGGGCTGCGGGCCAAACGACCGCCACCCGGGCCACCAGCGGGTCACCGGCCAGTGGGCGCCAGGTCACGCCCGGCTCGCGCCGCGCCGTGGCCGCGTCGAGCAGCGTGGCGGCGGTGCCCGCCAGCGCCATGGCCAGGGCGGCGGGGGTGCCGGCGGGGTGGTGCACGGCCGCAGGCGACCAGCCCCGCCGGGCGCAGGCATCGACCAGCTCGTCGTGGAACCCCGGGGCCGTCGCCCGCGGGAACAGCGCCAGCGGGGTGTCGCCCAGGTCGGCCAGCGCCACCCGGCGCCGCCGGGCCAGTGGCGAGCCGGCCGGCAGGACGACTCCCCACGGCTGGTGGAGGACCGGACCCACCCGCAGGCCGGCCTCGTCCACCGGCAGGCGGACCGTGGCCACGTCGAGCGAGCGGTCGGCGAGGGCCCGGAGCGCCTCGCTGGTGGCGGCGCCGCTCAGCTCCAGCGTCAGGGCCGGGCCGGCGCGGGCCACGTGCCGCACGATGGCGGCCATGGTGGCGGCGCCGGTCTCGGGCAGCAGGCCCAGCCGCAGGCGCCCGGCGGCGGCCCCGCCCGCCACCGCCCCCGCTCCCGCCACCAGGCGGTCGACCGCGGCCAGCACGTCATGGGCCGGCCCGATCAGCGCCCGCCCGGCCGGGGTGAGCCCGACCTGGCGGGACGACCGGTCGAACAGCCGCACGCCCAGCTCGCGCTCCAGCCGCTGGATGCGCTGGGACAGCGGCGGCTGGGCCATGTGCAGGCGCTCGGCGGCCCGCCCGAAGTGGAGCTCGTCGGCGACGACCGTGAAGTAGCGCAGGTGGCGGACCAGGTCGATGGCCCCGACGATAACAGTCTGGCTATCGCAGATCAGCCGATAGCGATGTTGGACATCATGGCTGCTCCATGATCGGGTGGCGCCATGGCCCGCGCGCGCCCCGTCGCCGTCCTCCTCGTCGCCCTCGCTCTCGCCGCCTGCAGCGGCAGCGACGATCCCGAGCCCCGGGCCGCGCCGCCGGCGTCGGTCACCACGACAGCGGTCCCGGCGGCCGCGCCGGTGTGCGCAGGCGGGACGCTGGGCCCCCGCTCGTACGTGCTGTGCACCGCGGGCGACGCGCCCGGACAGGGCCTGATCGTGGCGCTGCACGGCCGCCGTTCGTCGGCGGCGGAGATGCAGGCGATGACCGGGCTGGAGGTTCCGGCCGCGGCCGCGGGCTACGCGGTGGTCTATCCCGACGGGCTCGACGGTGGCTGGGGCGACGACACGTTCCCCACGCCGAGCCGGCCGGAGGGCGACGAGGACGTCGTGTTCCTCGACTCGCTGGTCGCCGCCCTGCACGCCGATCCCCGCATCGGCGACGGACCGGTGGGCGTCGTCGGGTTCTCCAACGGGGCCAGCATGGCCCTGCGCTACGCGGCCCAGCGGCCCGACGCCGTGCGGGCCGTGGTGTCGGTCGCGGGCCAGCTGCCGCGGGACCCGGCCGTGCGCCCGACCGGGCGGGTCCCGCTGCTGGCGCTGTACGGCGACGCCGACCCCATCCGGTCCTTCGCCGCCGGCATCGCCGACTCCCCGGCCCGGGCGCCGGGCGGGCCCACACCGACGCTGCCGACGCTCGACACGGCGGCCGCCTTCGCCGGTCCGGACGCCCGGCAGGCCGCGCCGGAGCAGTCCGATCCCGACCCGAGCGACGGCACGAAGGTGCAGACCGAGCGCTGGTCCGACGGCGACGGGACCCGGGTGGTGCTCCAGGTCCTGGTGGGCGGGGGGCACACCTGGCCGTCGGCCCACACACCCCCGTCGCCCGACTTCGGGACGGTCTCGCACGACCTGGACGCCAGCGCCGAGGCCGTCACCTTCGTGACCGACCTCGACCTGTGAGGCGCGTAGATTGGGGGCGTGCCCGTCGAACCCCCCGCCGGGCGGTGGGCGTTCCCGCCCGTGGACGGTGCCGACGAGGACGGGCTGGTCGGCGTGGGCGCCGACCTCGAGCCGGGCACGATCCTGGCCGCCTACCGCCGCGGCCTGTTCCCCATGCCGCTGGGCCGGGGCCGGCACCTGGGGTGGTGGTCCCCCGACCCCCGGGCGGTGCTCCCGCTCGACGGGCTGCGGGTGTCCCGCAGCCTGCGCCGCAGCCTCCGCCGCTTCGAGATCCGGGTCGACACCGCGTTCGAGCAGGTCATCGAGGCCTGCGCCGATCCCCACCGCCCCCACGGCTGGATCAGCGAGGACATCCGCTTCGCGTACCGCCGCCTCCACGAGATGGGCTGGGTCCACTCGGTCGAGGCCTGGGCCGAGGACGGCGAGCTGGCGGGCGGCCTGTACGGGGTCGCCATCGGCGGCCTGTTCGCGGGCGAGTCGATGTTCCACCGCCGCAGCGACGCGTCGAAGGCGGCGCTGGCCGGCCTGGTCGAGGGGCTGCGGGCCGGGGACCCCGCGGGCCGCGTGCTCGACGTGCAGTGGATGACACCGCACCTGGCCTCGCTGGGTGCGGTGGAGGTGGACCGCAAGGTGTACCTGGACCTGCTGGCGGACGCCCTCGACCGCCCGCTGCCGCCTGCCTTCCGGTTGTGACCGAGGAGTAGCACGCGGGACGATAGGAGCATGAGCAGCGAGGCGCACCTGCCCGAACCGGACCGCCCGTGGCTGATGCGGACCTACTCCGGGCACTCGACGGCCAAGGCCAGCAACCGCCTCTACCGGTCCAACCTGGCCAAGGGGCAGACCGGGCTCTCCATCGCCTTCGACCTGCCGACCCAGACCGGCTACGACCCCGACGACCCCCTGGCCCGGGGCGAGGTGGGCAAGGTCGGTGTCCCCGTGGCCCACCTGGGGCACATGGCCGAGCTGCTCGACGGCATCCCCCAGGGCGAGATGAACACCTCCATGACCATCAACGCCACGGCCGCCTGGCTGCTGGGCCTGTACGTGGCCAACGCCGAGAACCACGGGGTCGAGGCCGGGGCCCTGCGGGGCACCACCCAGAACGACATCGTCAAGGAGTACCTGTCCCGGGGGACGTACATCTTCCCGCCGCTGCCGTCGCGCCGGCTCATCGTGGACATGGTGGCGTACTGCGCCCAGTGGATCCCCAAGTGGAACCCCATGAACGTGTGCTCGTACCACCTCCAGGAGGCGGGGGCCACGCCCACCCAGGAGATCGCCTACAGCCTGGCCACCGCGGTCGGCGTGCTCGACGCCGTGCGGGAGTCGGGCCAGGTCGACGAGGACCGGTTCCCGGCCGTGTTCGCCTCCATCAGCTTCTTCGTGAACTCGGGCATCCGCTTCGTGGAGGAGACCTGCAAGATGCGGGCCTTCACCCAGATGTGGGACCGGATCGGCCGGGAGCGCTACGGCGTGACCGACGAGAAGGCCCGGCGCTTCCGCTACGGAGTGCAGGTCAACAGCCTGGGGCTGACCGAAGCCCAGCCCGAGAACAACGTGCAGCGCATCGTGCTGGAGATGCTGGGCGTGACCCTGTCGCGTGACGCCCGGGCCCGCTCGCTCCAGCTCCCGGCCTGGAACGAGGCGCTGGGCCTGCCCCGGCCGTGGGACCAGCAGTGGGCGCTGCGCATGCAACAGGTGCTGGCCTTCGAGACCGACCTGCTGGAGTACCCGGACCTGTTCGAGGGGTCCAAGGTCGTCGAGGCCCGCACCGCCGAGCTGGTCGATTCGGCGTCGGCCGAGCTGGACGACGTGCTGGCCCTGGGGGGCGCGTTCGAGGCGATCGACGAGCTCAAGGGCCGGCTGGTGCGCAGCCACGCCGAGCGGATCCGCCACATCGAGGACGGCGAGCTGACCGTGGTCGGGGTCAACCGGTTCCGCGAGACCGAGCCGTCGCCGCTGACCGCGGCGGGCGGCGAGGACCACATCCTCCGGGTCGATCCCGCGCTGGAGGCCGAGACCATCGCCGAGCTGCAGGCCTGGCGGGCCGAGCGGGACAACGACGCCGTCAAGCGCTCGCTCGACCAGCTGCGCCAGGCCGCCGAAGGCGACGAGAACATCATGGCGGCCACCATCGACCTGGCCCACGCGGGCGGGACGACCGGCGAGTGGGCCGGCACCCTGCGGGAGGTGTTCGGCGAGTACCGGGCGCCGACCGGCGTCAATGCCGCGGTGGGCGCGGGCGGCGGGTCGGACGGCCTGCGGGCCATCGCCGAGCGGGTCAAGGCCCTGCCCGGCGGCCCGCCCCGCCTGCTGGTGGCCAAGCCCGGCCTCGACGGCCACTCCAACGGCGCCGAGCAGATCGCCGTCGCCGGCCGCGACGCCGGCCTGGAGGTCATCTACCAGGGCATCCGCCTCACCCCGGAGCAGATCGCGGCGGTGGCGGTCGAGGAGGACGTCGACATCATCGGCCTGTCGATCCTGTCCGGCTCGCACCTGGAGCTGGTCCCGGCGGTGGTGCGGCTGGTGCGCGAGGGCGGCGTCGAGGCGCCCATCGTGGCCGGCGGCATCGTCCCCGAGGAGGACCGCCAACCGCTGCTCGACGCGGGCGTGGCCGCGGTCTACACACCCAAGGACTTCGAGCTCGTCCGCATCATGGGCGAGATCGTGGACCTCGCCGTCGCGGCCCGCGGCTAGTCGAGCGCCCGCTCGATCCAGGCCTGGGCGGCGGCTCCCGCGAAGGGCTCGACGCCCGCGGCCGCGAGGTCGTACGCCTCGGCGGTCGCCCGCTCGGTCGCGGCCACCAGGTCGGCGGGGTACCCGTAGAGCTGCTGGTGGAGCTCGAACTCGTCGCGGTCCACGATCTCCAGCCGGCCGTCGTGCCACCGGATGACGTCGAGGTCCAGGTCGACCGCGGTCACCCGGTCGCCGTCCCACACCGCCGGGGTCTGGATGTTGACGTAGAGCGCGATCTCGGGATGGCCCAGCCACCAGGAGAGCGACCACCACGAGTCCCGGGCCACGAGGAACAGGGCGTCCTGCTCGGTGACGAACAGGGCTGTCTCGCCCCGCCAGATGGTGCGGTCCTTCCAGCCCCACAGCCACGTGCCGTGCTCGTCCTCGCCCAGCAGCCGGACCGGGCCCCGGTAGTGCGGGGCGCCTCCCCACTTCTCGATCGCGTACTCCATCGCGGATGAGGTCCTCAGCCGCAGAACCGGTCCCGGGCCGCGGCGGGGTCGGGCGGGACCCGCACGCCGTTGAGGCGGACCGAGTCGACCACGTTGTGGAGGAAGCGGGCGGGGGTGAGCGGGTCGCGGGCGTCGGCCCGCAGGTCGGCCAGGTCGCCGCAGGCGAGGGCCTCGGCGGCCGCGGCCCGCTGGTCGGCGAACGCGGCCGCGTCGGGCACGGCGGGGACGTCGGTCCCGACCATCAGGGCGAAGATCGGGGCGATCTGCATGAAGTCGGGGTCGTCGACCACCTGGCCGCCGTCGAGGAACGTGGCGGCCACCCACGGGCCGCCGAGCGTCTTCTCGTGGCCGGGCGTGCCCCGGTGGTCCAGCTCCAGCCGGCTGGTCACGATGTCGCCCAGGCCCAGCCGGTCGTAGACCCACACGTCCAGCGGGACCAGGTAGCCGGCCGCGCCGGTCGAGTAGTACGGGATCACAGTGCGGCCGATGTCGGGGCTCACCGTGAGCTCCCGTCCCGAGCCCGGGGGCCACTCGTCGGGGTCGAACAGCCCCAGCGCGGGGTCGAGGTGGTCCTCGTCGGGCGGGATGGGGTAGCGGGCGGCCACGGGATGGCTGTCGCCGCCGGCGGTCGCGATGCTGAACGAGCGCTGGTCGATGATGCCCGTGATGTCGCCGGGCTCGGTGTCCCCGTCGCGGGCGGCCAGCGACGCCGCGTTGTG
>DATBGF010000503.1:0-4841 GCA_036558145.1 Acidimicrobiales bacterium | reverse complement strand
GGAGGCGGGCGTCGACGGCCTGGCCGTGTCCGACCACCTGTGGCAGCACCCGATCATGGGCGGCCCCGAGCGGGCCAACCTGGAGGCGTACACGACGCTGACCTGGCTGGCGGCCCACACCCGGCGGGTGCGCCTGTTCACGCTGGCCACGGGCGCCCACTTCCGCTACCCGGGCGTGCTGGCCAAGACCGTGACCACGCTCGACGTGCTGTCCGGCGGGCGGGCGTGGCTGGGCATCGGCGCCGGCCACTATCAGGAGGAGTGCGACGGGCTGGGCGTGCCGTGGCCCTCCACGGCCGAGCGCTTCGACCTGCTGGAGGACGCCCTCGAGGTCTGCACCCGGATGTGGTCGGGCGCCCAGGGTTCGGATGGGCCGTACACCGGCCACCACATACAGGCCGAGCGGCTGCTCAACCTGCCCCAGGCGGTCTCGCGGCCCCGCCCCGGGATCCTGGTGGCCGGCACCGGCGAGCGCCGGACGCTGCCGCTGGTGGCCCGCTACGCCGACGCCTGCAGCCTGCGTCCCGGCCCGGAGATCGCCCACAAGCTCGACGTGCTGCGCCGGGCGTGCGACGAGGCCGGGACCGACTTCGACCGCATCGAGCGCACCTGCGCCTACCTCTTCGCCCCCGACGACGGCGGGCCGGCAAGCGCCGCGCTGGTCGAGCAGCTGAAGGGGTTGGCCGCCGCGGGCATCCAGACCGTCATAGCCCGGGTCGAGGGCGACGACCCCCGACCCGGCATCGAGCACCTCGGCCGCCACGTCGTCCCGGCGGTCGCCGACCTGGAGGTCGCATCGTGAGCACCGACACAGACGTCCGCACCGTCCTGTCCCGCTGGGCCGAGGCCGAGCAGGCGGGCGATCCCGCCACCATCGGGCCGCTGCTGACCGACGACTTCGTGGGCATCGGCCCGCTCGGCTTCGCCCTGCCCAAGCCGGCCTGGGTGGGCCGCCACGCCTCGGGCGACCTGCACTACGACCGCTTCACCGTCGACGACGTGGAGGTGCGCGACCACGGCGACACCGCCCTGGTCACCGCCACCCACAACGCCCGGGGCAACTTCTCCGGCACCCCGCTGCCCGAGGCCCTCCGGGCCAGCCTCGCCCTCGTCCGGTCCGGCGCCGCCGGCGACGGCTGGCAGCTGGCCGGGCTCCACCTGAGCTTCATCGCCGGCACGCCGGGGGCACCGCCCATCCCCGGCACCTGAGCCGCGGCCGCGGGGCGGGCGGGCGGCGGTAGCGTCGCCCGCCATGCTCCGACGGTCCCTCCCGCCTCTGCTGGCCTGCCTGCTCCTGACCGCGGCGTGCGCGAAGTCCGGCGACGACGGTGGCCTGGGGGCCACCTCGCTGCGCGGCTATCTCGACCAGCTGCCGGCGGCCGAGGACGGCGACGACGTGATCCTCGTGAACTACGCCGACATGCAGCGCGCCAGCGAGCTCGCCGGGGTGGAGCGCCCCGACGACCCGGGCGACGTCGACGCGGTGCTGGACTGGCTGGCGGCCGTGACCGGCATCCGGGAGACCGACGGCCACCCCGTGGCGGTGATCCCGCCCACGACGGCCTCCACCGACCGGTCGGCCGACATCGAGGAGTTCATCGACGACGTCGGCTGGTCGATCCTCGACGTCGACAGCTACGCCGAGCGGGACACCCCGCCGGGCCGGGTGGCCGTGCTCGACGGTCGCTTCGACCGCGGGCGCCTGGCCGGCGCGCTGGACGACGCCGGCGACGGGGTGTGGGTGGCGGGTGATCCCGACGGCGCCTACCACACCGACGACATCACGCCCGCCCGGCCCCTCGGGCAGGCCCTGTGGCTCAGCCTGGCCGGCCACCGGCTGCGGGTCGCCGGCACCGAGGACGACGTCGACCCCGAGGGTGACACGCTGGCCGGCGATCCGGCACTCGCGGCGCTCGCCGGCGCCCTCGACCACCACGAGGTCTACACCGCCATGCTCGCCGCCGGTGGCCCGATCGGCCTCGACGACCTCAGCCAGGTGATCCGGGGCGAGCCGCCGGCGCCGGGCCCCCGCTGCGACGGGCTGACCGGTGCGGCGGTCGGCGTGGCCGACGACGGCGACCCGCTGATCGTGCTGGCGATCACCCAGGCCGCGGCGGCCGCCGACGCCAACGCCTCGGTGGTGGAGGACGTGCTGCGCAACGGCGACGACGTGATGACCGAGCGGCCCTGGAGCGACATCGTGACGGTCGAGTCGGTCGGCGTCGAGGACGGCGTGGTGGTGGCGACCCTCCGCCCGGCCGACATGGTGCTCGGCGGCTGGCGCAGCTTCCTCAACACCCGCGCCTTCCCGCCCTGCTGAGCCGCCGGCGCGACCTTCACGTATCAGGAGGGGCGCCGCTCCTCTCCGGCAGGTGGCTGGAAAAGCCACGGCGGAGGAGAGGCCCATGGCCACGGTCACCACAGAGCACCCGGGCGCGTCCGGGCCACCGGCCGCCCCCGCGGGCGGTCCCGGCTGGCGGAAGCGCTGGCCCTTCGCGGCGGGTGCGGTCGCGGTCCTCGCCGTCATCGCGCTGCTGTGGCTCGTCCTCGGGCACGACTCCGGCCCGTCCGGCGACGGCACCGGGGGTGACACCCACGGCGAGATCGTCGTGCCCGCGGTCGTGGGCAAGCCCGCGGCCGAGGCCCGACGCGTGCTGGAGGCGAAGGGCCTGACGGTCGAGACCCGGCAGGAGGACGACAGCCGGGCGGGCACGCACGGCATGGTGATCAGCCAGAAGCCGGCCGGCCGGGCCTACGCCTCGGCGGGCGACACGGTCACGTTGCTGGTCGGTCGCGAGGACATCGTCGTGCCCGACCTGGTGAACACCCCGGTCCAGGGCGCGGTCGATGCGCTCACGGCGCAAAGGTTCGTCGCATCCGTCGCGCCCGCGGCGGACTCCCCCTATCCGCCGGGCGTCGTCGCCTCGGTGTCCCCGGCAGCCGGCACGGTCGTGGGACCGGGAGCCACGGTCACGATCGCCCCGGCCTCCGGCTACACCAACGTGCCCGATCTCCGGCACATGTGCCTGGCGGACGCCCGCATCGCCCTGCAGGTGGCGGGCCTGCAGCTCGGCAAGATCACCGAGACGATCGACAACGACACGATCTACTACCACGAGCCGGCGGCCTGGACGAACGCGGCACATACGAGCGTCGAAGCGTCGGGGTACGGCCGGCTCGCCGTGAACACACCGGTGCTGGTCTACGTCACGCCCAACAGCCTGTGTTGAGGAGAGGTCCATGGCCACGGTCACCACAGAGCAAGCCACGCCCACCCGGCCACCTGAGGCTCCGAAGCGGGGGCCGGCCTGGATGAAGCGCTGGCCGTACGCGGCGGCCGCGGTCGCCATCCTGATCGTCATCGCCGTGCTGTGGGTCGTGGTCGGCCACGATCCCGATCCGTCCGCCGGCCCCGAGGTCGACGACGGCCGGCGGGCGCCGGGCCATGTCATCGTGCCCGACGTCGTGCGCATGTCCGTCGACGACGCCCGTACCGCGGTGGAAGGCCGGTACCTGAAGGTCACGCTCCGGGCGGAACAGCCGGGCGAGGCCGTGGCGGGCGGCGTTGTCGTCAGCCAGGACCCCGCAGGCCGCACGATCGGCGTCGAGGGGAGCACCGTCACCCTGGTCGTCGGCCGCACAGGCCCGGGGCGCAGGCCGGTCTGAACACCCCGTATCTGTCGCGCCACCGGCCGACTCTCCTTACGTGTCAGGTCCCGTCGCAACCGAGGAGCAACGATGAGTGACAGGCGGACGGCAGAGATCACGGTGCGGAACGACTTCAACGGGCCGGCGACGGTGACGTTGACGCACCGCTACGGGGACGACGGCCCCGAGGCCAAGACGTGGGACAGCCTCGGCTCCGGCCAGGCCGGTCCGGCCCTGACCGTGCACTACGAGACCGGGTGGTTCACCAGCTTCGACTACTGGAGCGTGCGGGTCGACGTGCTCGACGGCCGCGAGAAGGGGACCTACCAGTGCCTCGACAAGGAGTGCTACCTGAAGGAAGACGACCAGGGGACCACCCACACCTTCAGCGTCTCTCCCGAGGGCGAGTTCAAGATCAACCTGATCTCGTCGGGCTGCACCGGCGACCTCGACAAGGTCGCCTGACGCCGGGCTACAGCGGCGTCACGTAGGCGCCGGAGATGCCGCCGTCGACCAGGAAGGTCGAGGCGGTGACGAAGGAGGCGTCGTCACTGGCCAGGAAGGCCACGGCGCCGGCGATCTCCTCGGGCTCGGCGAAGCGGCCCATCGGGATGTGGACCAGGCGGCGGGCGGCGCGCTCGGGGTCCTTGGCGAACAGCTCGGTGAGCAGGGCGGTGTTGACCGGGCCGGGGCACAGGGCGTTGACCCGGATGTTCTCGCGGGCGAACTGGACGCCGAGCTCGCGGGTCATGGCCAGCACGCCGCCCTTGGACGCCGTGTAGGAGACCTGCGACGTGGCGGCGCCCATCACGGCGACGAACGACGCGGTGTTGATGATCGAGCCCTTGCCGGCGCGCTGCATGTGGGGGATGGCGTGCTTGCAGCACAGGAACACCGACGTCAGGTTGACGTCCTGGACCCGGCGCCAGACGTCCAGGTCGGTGTCCAGCAGGGAATCGTCCTCCGGCGGTGAGATGCCGGCGTTGTTGAAGGCCACGTCCAGGCGGCCGTAGGCCTCGACCGCGGCGTCGAACAGGGCGACGACCTGCTCCTCGACCGCGACGTCGACCGGGACGAACAGCCCGTCGACCTCCTTGGCCGCGGCCGCGCCGGCGGCCTCGTCGATGTCGCCCACCACGACCCGGGCCCCCTCGGCCGCCAGGCGGCGGGTCGACGCCAGGCCGATCCCGCTG
>DATBGF010000502.1:0-4676 GCA_036558145.1 Acidimicrobiales bacterium | reverse complement strand
CACCGTGCACCCCACGATCTCGGCCCCGGCGCCGACCTCGGTGCCCGCGCCCACGATCGAGCCCTCGACCACCGCACCGGAGCCCACGCGGGCGCCGTCGAGCAGCACCGAGCCCTCGACCCGGGCACCTGCGGCCACGGTCGCGTCCGGGCCCACCACCGAGCGGACGACCCGGGCACCGGGTTCGACCGACGCGGTCGGGTGCACCGCCGCCGACGCCGCCTCCCCCCGCAGGCCGTCGAGCAGGTCGAGCTGGGCCTGGAGGTACTCCTGGGGCGTCCCGGTGTCGATCCAGTACGACTCGTCGTGCAGGGCGAACAGGGTGCCGTCGGCCACCATGGCCGGGAACACCTCGCGCTCGACCGAGACCCGCCGGGTGCCGTCGATGCGGTCGAGGACCGACGGCTCCAGCACGTAGGTGCCGGCGTTGATCAGGTCGGTCGGCGCCTCGCCGGGCGGCGGCTTCTCCACGAAGGCGGTGACCCGTCCGTGGGCGTCGGTGGGCACGACGCCGTAGCGCGACGGGTCGGCCACCTTGTGCAGGGAGATGGTCCCCTCGGCGCCCGCCTGGTCGTGGAAGGCCACGAAGCGGGTCACGTCCAGGTCGGTCAGCACGTCCCCGTTGAGCACCAGGAAGCGGTCGTCGATCCCCGCGTCGAGGGCGGCGAAGCGGATGGCGCCGGCGGTGTCGAGCGGCTCGGGCTCGACCGCGTAGTGCAGGCTGACCCCGGCGCAGCGGCCGTCCGGGTAGGCGTGGCGGAACCCGTCGGGCCGGTAGCCGAGCGAGAGCACGACGTCGTCGACCCCGTGGCGGGCCAAGTGCCCGACGACGTGCTCGATCATCGGCCGGTGCAGCACCGGCAGCATCTGCTTGGGACGCGTGAGGGTGAGCGGGCGCAGCCGCGTGCCGAACCCCCCCACCAGCACGACGGCGCGCACTCAGCCTCCCGGCGCGGTGGTGGCCGTCGGGTCGGCCGGTGCGGTGGTGGCGGTGGCGTTGGGGTCGGTCGCTGTCGTGTCCGTCGCGTTGGGATCGACCGGCGCGGTGGTGCCCGTGTCGCCGGGGGCGCCGGTGGTCGCCGTGTTGCTGTCAGCCGCGCCCAGCTCGGCCAGGTTGGCCGCCGACGGAGGCTTGGGGATGTCGGTGGTGCCCTCGGGGACGAAGGCGATGGTGTAGCCCTCGCCGTTCTCCCGGAACCGGATGTCGTTGAAGTCGCGCCGGATCAGCGCCGGCTTCGAATCGGGGTTCTCGACGTCCTTCCACTGGGCGACGACCAGCTCGGCGTCCTTGCCGTCGCACTGGTCCTTGCCTTCCTTCCACGTCTTGTCGTTCATCTTCAACGTGGTGTCGGACAGGTCGATGCCGGCGCCGTCGAGGAACACGCCCAGCGTGGCGTTCTCGCCCGCGCCGCCATCGGAGAACGGGTGGATGTGGATGACGCCGTCGCCGTGGGTGTGGATGCCGACCGGGCTCTCGAACGTGGGGACGTTGGGCTGGAACTCGCCGCAGATGTAGACGCCGTAGGCGGCGTGCCAGTGGTCCACGTTGATGACCGGCGGAACATCGGTTGCTTCGGACTTGCGATCGTTGGCGGCGAAGCCGACGAGCAGGCCGCCGAGCACGACGATGACGCCGATCAGTGCCGGGAACTTCAGGTCGCGCTGCCGGCCGCCCGACGCGCGACGCCCGCCGGCGCGTGCGGCCCGCGCCACCTTCTTGGACGAGGAGGCCTTACCCATAAGGAGCCCACGGTATCGTGCGCGGCACGCTGCGACTCAACCCGGCGGGCGCGGTCTCAGGCACGTCCCAGGCAACCGTCAGGAACGCCGCTGGCGCGCAGCGAGCTCCTCGAACAGCGCCTCATACTGCTCGGCCACGGCGGCGGGCGAGGCCCAGCGCTCGACGAACGAGCGGCCGGCCCGGCCCATGGCCGCGGCCCGCTCGGGCTCGTCGAGCAGCGTCACCAGCGCGTGGGTGAACGCGTCGGGGTCGTCGGGGGGCACGGCCAGGCCGGCGCCGGCCTCGCTCACGACCCGGGCCACCTCGGTGCCCTCGTCCACGCTGGCCAGGACCGGGCGGCCCGCGGCCAGGATCGAGTACGTCTTGGACGGCACGCTGGAGCGGGCCAGGCCCCGGCGCAGCGGGACCAGGTGGACGTCGCCCGCGGCCAGCACCTCGGCCAGGCGCTCCTTGGGCTGGAAGTCGATGAAGCGGACGTTGTCCAGGCCCGTCGCCGCGTCCTCCAGGGCGGCCCGCCCCGACCCGCCGCCGTTGATCACGAACACCACGTCGGTCCGGTCCGCCAGCTTGCGGGCCGCGTCGAGCACCAGGTCGAGCGACTGGGACAGGCCGACGTTGCCCGCGTACATGACGACCCGGCGGCCCTCCAGGCCGTGCTCCCGCCGGTAGCCGCCGGCCTCGGGGTCAGCGGGGCGGATGCGGTCGGTGTCGACGAAGTTGGGGATGACCCGGATGCGGTCGTAGGCGTCGGGGACCGTGCCCGTGATCTTGCCCACGAGGTTGTCGCGCAGGTCCTCGGACAGGACCGTCACGGCGTCGGAGTGCCGGTAGGTCCAGCGCTCCAGCCACGACGCCAGCCGGATGACCTGGGGGTTCGTGATGGCGCCCAGCTCGACCGCCACGTCCGGGAACACGTCCTGGATGTTGAACACGAACGGCACCCGCCAGCGCCGGGCCGCCAGCCACCCCGCGCCGCCCAGCGTGAGCGGCGGCGACATGGCCAGCACGGCGTCGGGGCGGGCGTGCGGCCGGCCCCGCAGCGCCAGCGCGGTCGACAGCACGGTGAAGCCGGCGAAGGCGGCGGCCCGGGCCGGGATGTTGCGCTTGTCGGTGGGGAACGGGTGGACGCGGGTGATGCGCCCCCAGGCCGTGTCCTCGTGGCGGACCAGCCGGCCCTCCCACCCGGGCTCGATGCGGTGGTGCTCGTACCAGGGCAGGGACGTGAGCACGTGCAGCTCGTGGCCCCGCGCCACCAGCTCGGTGGCGATGCTGGTCATCACCTCGCCGGTGGGCGCGGTGTCCGGCGCGTAGTGAGGGCAGAGGACGAGCAGCTTCACGTGGCGACTCCGTTGTCGTCAGGTCTGAGATCGTCGGGCTTCAGGTCGTCGGGCTGCATCGTCTCGCTGGTGAGATCGAGGGCGACCTCGGAAGCGGCCGCCACATCCCTGTAGGCGGTGACGGTGGCCTCGGCGTTGGCGGCCCAGGTGTAGCGGGCTGCCCGCGCCCGGCCCGCCTCCCCCAGCCGGAGACGTTCGTCGCCGTCGACCAGCATACGGGCCATGGCCTCGCTCCAGTCGTCGATCCGGCCCGGCGGCAGCAGCCAACCCGCGTCCCCCACCACCTCGGGCAGCGACGTGGCGTCCGCCGCCAGCACCGGCGTCCCGAGGCTCATGGCCTCGGCCACGGGCAGGCCGAAGCCCTCGTAGCGGGACGGGTAGACCAGCGCGGTGGCCCCGCGCACGATCGCGAGCACGTCCCGCCGGGGGATCAGCCCGGTGCGGCGCACGCGACCCCGCAGCCCGAGGCTGTCCACCAGCTCCATCACCGACTCCTCGGCCGGCCCTTCCCCGCCGGTCAGCACCAGCACGACGTCGTGCTCGCGGGCCGCCAGCGTGGCGAACGCCTTCACCGCCAGCGCGTGGTCCTTGTGCCACCAGGTGAAGGCGGGGTACACGAACCAGCGGCGGGGCAGGCCGTAGCGGGCCTGCACCTCGGCCAGGCTCACCTCGGTGGAGGGCGGCCCGACACCCCACGGGGTGACCCGCACCCGGTCGTCGGGGACGCCGAAGCGCTCCACGACGGCCCGGCGGACGAACTCGCTGGCCGTCAGGACCAGCTCGGCGTGGCGCACGGTCCGGGGGATCGAGCGCTGCAGGTAGACCCGCTTGGCCGGGCTGAAGTTGTCGGGCAGGTCGAAGGGCTGGAGGTCGTGCAGCGTCACCACGCTGGGCCCCCCCGGCGCCAGCGGGAGCACGCCTCCCATGTGGTGCATCACGTCGACCTTCCCGCGGACCTCCCGGGGCAGCCAGGTGTTCTCGGCCGCCACCCGCAACGGCTTGAGCCGGCCCGTGAGCGGGACCAGCTTGGTGGGGAACGCCCTGGTCAGCTCGGGGTAGGCGTGGCCGAAGGCGTCGAGGCCGTACAGGGTCAGCTCGACGCCGTCCGGCGGTTCGGCGGCCAGCGTGCGCAGGAGGTGGACGGTGGCGGTCTCGCTCCCGCCGACGGCCCCGGGCACCAGCCACAACAGGTTGCAGCCCACGCGCAAGGTCACCGGCCCATCGCCTCCTCGTACGCGGCGATCGTCAGCTCGGCCGTGGCCTCCCACGTCGTCTCTTCGGCCCGGGCCCGGCCGGCGGCCCGCAGCGACGCGGCCAGGTCGTCGTCGTCGAGCACCGAGGCGATGGCCGCGGCGATGGCGTCGGGGTCGCGGGGGTCCACGGCCAGGCCGGCGCCCCCGGCCACCAGCTCCTCCATGGACGTGCCCGCCGAGGTCACCACGGGGGCGCCCGCGCCCATGGCCTCGGCCACCGGCAGGCCGTAGCCCTCCCACAGGCTCGGATAGCAGACGACGGACGCGCCCCGGTACAGCGGGGCCAGGTCCTCCCGGGGCACGAAGCCGGTGAGCCGCAGGCGGTCGCGCAGCGCCTCCGCCGGG
>DATBGF010000501.1:0-3193 GCA_036558145.1 Acidimicrobiales bacterium | reverse complement strand
GAGGACCTCCTGCGGCCCCACGGGCTGGCCGCCGGCGACGTCGCCCACTGGGCCGTCCACCCGGGCGGGCCCGAGATCGTCGACCGGGTCCAGCGCCGCCTCGGCCTCAGCGACGCCCAGGTGGCCCGCTCCCGCGAGGTTCTTGCCGACGGCGGCAACCGCTCCTCGGCCACGGTCCTGTTCATCCTCGAGCAGCTGCTGCATGGCGGCGACGTCGAGCCCGGCCAGTGGGTCGTCGCCCTCGCCTTCGGCACCGGCCTCACCCTCGAGGCCCTCCTTCTCCGCACCTAGGCAGGAGCCCCGTGCGCATCGTCCGCTACAGCCACCAGGGCGAGGTCGGCTTCGGCGTCCACGAGGACGAGACCGTGGCCCCGATCAGCCCCCACCCCTTCGGCGCCTTCGAGTACACCGGGCAGCGGCTGCCCGCCGGCGAGGTCCGGCTGCTCGCCCCGGTGCTGCCCAGCAAGGTCGTGTGCGTCGGGCGCAACTACGCCGAGCACGCCCGCGAGCTCGGCAACGAGGTCCCACCGACACCGGTGCTGTTCCTCAAGCCCTCCACCGCCGTCGTCGGCCCCGGCGACCCGATCGTCCGCCCCGACGGGTTGGGCCGGATCGACTTCGAGGGCGAGCTGGCCGTGGTCGTCGGCAAGCTGGTCCGCCGCCTCCAACCGGCCGACGCCATCCAGGCCGTGCTCGGCTTCACCTGCGCCAACGACGTCACCGCGCGCGACCTGCAGCGTGCCGACGGCCAGTGGACCCGCGCCAAGGGCTTCGACACCTTCTGCCCCCTCGGCCCCTGGATCGAGACCGACCTCGACTCGAGTGACCTGGCCATCTCCACCCTGGTCAACGGCGAGACCCGCCAGCAGGCCCGCACCTCCCAGCTCGAGCACGGCGTGGCCGAGCTGCTGGCGTTCGTGTCCCGGGTGATGACCCTGCTCCCCGGGGACGTGCTCCTCACCGGCACCCCGGCCGGGGTCGGCCCCCTGGAGGCCGGCGACCGGGTCGAGGTCGAGGTCGAGGGCATCGGCATCCTGGCCAACCAGGTCGTGGCCGAACCGGCCCGCGGCTGAGACCGTCCGCCAGCTGACAGCGCCCGCGACGGTCCTGGGCCACACTGGTCCCAAGGGGCGAGCGCGAAGGAGAGCGAGGCGTGCGGCGGCGACGGCGCGGGCGGCGGGTGGTGACGCCGGACGGCTACGTCTGGTTCGTGCGCCGCCGTCGGGCCAGGCGCCGGCCGCTCTGGGCTCCCCGGCGCCCCGCGCGGTACCACGGCGAGGAGGAGCTGCCCGACCCGGACGAGACGCCGCCCGTCCCGGGCGTGATGGACCTGTTCACCTACGCCGAGGACGACCTCGGTGAGCGCGGCTTCGACCGGGGGTACGACGACCGGGCGGCGGCGGACGTGAGCCTGATCGTGATCGCCATCCTGGTCGCCGTGGTCGGGCTGCTGGCCTGGGCGACCGTCCGCTTCGTCCTGCCCTGGCTGGCCCCCTGGGTCGGCGGCCACGCCCGGCCGCTGCTGATCGGGGCGGCCGCCGTGGCGGCGCTGGTGGCCCTGAACCAGCTGCACCGGCCCTGGTACGTGGAGCTCCAGCGCCAGGGGCTGGCCGACGCCCCCCGGCGAGTCTGGCGCGTCCAGGGGTGGCGGCGGAGCGGTCGCCTCATGCGCGAGCTGACCGCAGCCATCCGCGAGGGCAGGATCGGCCACCGGGGCGCGGTGATCCTGCCCGCCGACGAGCGGCGCTGAGCGGCCTCAGGCGACGGCTGCCGCGGCCAGGGCCGCGCGGGCGATCGCCTTGCGGTACACGGCCACGTAGCCGTCCACCATGTCGGGGACGTCGAAGCGGTCGAAGATGTGCTCCCGGCAGGCCCTGGGGTCGAGGGCGTCGACCCGCCGGATGGCCGCCGGCAGCTCCTCGGGCCGGTCGCAGATGTAGCCGGTGAGGCCGTCGACCACGACCTCGGGAACCGAGCCGGCGCGCAGCGCGACCACCGGGGTGCCACAGGCCATGGCCTCGACCATCACGATCCCGAACGGCTCGTCCCACTGGATGGGGAAGACGAGCGCGCTCGCCCGGGCGAGCAGCTTCTTCTTCTCCTCGGTGGTGGCGTGGCCGTACCACTCGGCGTCGGGCCCGAGCAGGGGCCGGACCCGCTGCTCGAAGTAGGCGCGCTCGGCCGGCTCGTTGCACTTGGCCGCGACCACGATCCGGCGCCCGGCGGCCCTGGCCGCCTTGATGGCCAGGTCCGGCCCCTTCTCGGGGCTGATCCGGCCCAGGAACAGCACGAAGTCGTCCTTGTCGGTCTCGAACGGGTACTCGCCGGCCGGGATGGCGTTGTAGACCGTGGCCGCCCACGGCAGGTGGGGGCCGTTGGCCCGCTGCGCCTCGGAGATGGCCACCAGGGGGTGGTGGCGGCTGAGCAGCCGGTAGCACTCGCCGAGCTCGCCCTCGACCGGGCCGTGGGCGGTGAGCACGGTCGGGGTCCGTCGGCCCCGGGCGACCAGCGGGCCGCCCATGGAGTGGTCGTGGACCACGTCGACGTCCAGCTCGTCCAGGTGCTCGTCGACCTGGAGGGCGTGGAGGATCTCGGGGAACGGCGTGCCGAGGCGGCCCCCCGGCGGGTCCTCGTAGGTCTGCAGGAACCGCTGGGCGCTGGTCCGGCAGTCGCCGGCACCGATCAGCGTGACCTCGTGGCCGCGGGCCACCAGGCCCTCGACCAGCCAGTGGACCATGGCCTCGATGCCGCCATAGCCGTCGGGCGGGATCGGGAACCAGGGGGGCGCGACCACAGCGACGCGCAGGTGTTTTGAAGCATCCTCGGATGCGGACCCACTGGCCTCCTCACCGTTGGGGGTACGGCGGTGCCAAGGGCGGAGCGGGTGGAGCTGGGGGGCTCCTACCTTACCGCGAAGCACCGCGTCCAAACGAACTCGCGTAGCATTCGGCGCATGAGCGATTCCGTTCGCACCCGGTTTGCCCCTTCGCCAACCGGCTTCCTGCATGTCGGCACTGCGCGGACCGCCCTTTACTCGTACCTGTTCGCGCGACGCAGCAACGGCCAGTTCGTGCTGCGGATCGAGGACACCGACACCGAGCGCAACCTGGCCGACAGCGCCGCCGGGATCGTGGACGGGCTGCGCTGGCTGGGGCTGGACTGGGACGAGGGCTACCTCAAGGGCGGGCCCCAC
>DATBGF010000500.1:0-3370 GCA_036558145.1 Acidimicrobiales bacterium | reverse complement strand
GAGGCCAGCCCTACCCGCCCCCGCCCCCGCGAAGGGGCAGGTCGCGCCCTTCTTCGCCGGCCGTGCATGGCCGAGGATCGGATCGTGGCGGGCAGGGCGGTGGGCAGGCGCCGGCAGGCGGACGGGGGGCACGATGAGGGGCGGGCGCTCATCGTGCCCCCCGACCGGGCGGACGGCGCGGGTGCGCACGGGGCGTGGGTGCTGCGCCTGCAGCGCACCGCGGGGAACGGGGCCGTCGCCGGGCTGCTGGCGACCGTGCAGCGCGCCGATCCTCCGGTGCCGGCCGACTTCGTCGAGGACGTGCTCGCCGACCTGCGCGGCCTCGGCGTCAAGGAGTCCCAGCTCGGCAGCCCCGACGCGATCCGCGCCCTCGGCGAGGGCGAGGCGCGCCGGCTGGTCGGCATGCTGCGGTCGTACATCGCCATGGGTCGCGGCGGAGGCCCGCTGGGGTTCACCTCCTCGACGAACATCGTCGGGTCGTGGAACGCGACCAAGGACGACCTCGGCGTCGGCGGCCGCTCGGGCTACGCGTCGATCCTCCACTACGTCCGCGAGCTCGACCGCCTGACGCGGGCCAGCCTCGGCGGGTCGTGGCCCGACGCCATCAAGGAGCTGCGCACCAGCACCATCGTCTTCGCGGGGGCCAAGTTCCACGTCCACCCGCGCATGCTCTACTTCGCGGCGGCTGCCCAGGTCGGGACGGACAAGGCGGCGGGCCTCGACGAATCCGAGGGCCACTACCTGGCGCCGGGCGCCGTGTTCGACGAGATCATCTCCATCGGCGACGCCGCCGAGACCATCCACAAGCTCGGCGTGACGGCGTCGAAGGAGCGGCCGCCGCGCCCCCCGGAAGGCGCGGCGGCCGTGTACGCCAACCTGGTCCTGCGCCTGCTCCGCGTGCTGACGATCGGCTTCCGGCAGCAGAACCCGAGCGAGCGGGCCCGGGTCGGGCACCCCGAGCCGGGCCTCGTCACGTGGGTCAACGCCCGGTCGACGGCGATCTACGGGCTGCCGCACGTGGCCCAGGACGACGCCCAGGGGCTCGACCAGTGCCGCGACCTGCTGGCGGTGCTCGGCCCCGATCCGCACCGCAAGCAGGCCCACGGCCGCGGCGCCGCCGACCCCCACGGCACCCACCACGCCATGGGCATGGCCATGGACGTCTTCTACGGGACCGGCAGCGGCCAGAACATCACCAGCCGGGTGCTGAAGGGCGAGGGCGCGACCGACGTCGTCGGGTTCCTCGTGCGGACCTACGGGGACGGCTACGCGGCCCTGGCCCGCCTCCGCGGCGAGCCACCCGCGGCGATGGTCAAGGCCCTCAAGCGCGACGAGGTGGCGGCCCGCGCCTTCGCCGAGCTGCTGGTGGCCCACGCGGGCGACGCGCTGGCGCGCCTCGACGAGGCGGTCGAGGGGCGCAAGGCGCCGGAGCACGACGAGCGGCTGCGCTACTACCGCGACCTGCGGCAGCGGATCCGGCGTGGCCTCGGCGTGCGCCACGCCCGGGTCGCCAAGCTGTGGCGGCTGAAGGCCGTGCGGCGCTCGCTGGCCGGCTCCCGGACCACCGTGGAGGCGGCGCTCGCCAGCGCCCGGCCGTCCACGGTGTCCCGCCACGAGCGGCCGACCGAGTTCCTGGCCGCCTCCCGGGGTGCCGCCCGGGCCTACGACGAGCTCCGCGACCTCATGGGGACCCCGGAGCTCGACGCCGCCGCGCCGCCGTTCCTCGCCGGGCCGCTGGACGAGCTGGAGGTGATCCGGTCCGAGCTCGACGCCGCGGTCGACACCGAGGCGCTGGCCAAGGCCCGCCGGGACCTGCCGTCCGGGCTCCGCCGTGCCCTGCGCCTGGCGGCGTCCGAGGGCCGGCTGGTGATGGACCAGCCGCCCGAGCTGGTCGAGGG
The DNA here is from genome assembly GCA_036558145.1 of Acidimicrobiales bacterium. Lineage (GTDB taxonomy): Bacteria > Actinomycetota > Acidimicrobiia > Acidimicrobiales > VFJN01 > ZC4RG19. The sequence goes on along the minus strand of DATBGF010000500.1, from coordinate 1,472 downwards.
CATCGAGAGCGTCCCGGCCGCCAACCTCCAGGGCTGGCACCACTGGCAGCTCGACGACTGGCGCTCCGTCCTGGCCGACCGGGGCGGCGGCGCGGGCCCGAGCCGGGCGGGCTACGACCAGGCGCTGCTCAGCGACATGTCCCGGCGCAGCCAGGACGACATGCGCCGCATCCTCCAGGTCATGACCCAGTCGCCGGCCGGGTGGCGGGCGGTGTTCGGTCCCGAGAGCGAGCCGGCCTCGATCCGCCCGGTGCTCGGGCAGTGGCGCGAGGCCAGGGCCGCCGGCGAGCCGCCCGAGGAGGTCGACGTCGACGCCATGCTGGCCGACGTCGAGGACAAGCTCCCGCCCCCGGCGCTGAAAGGTGTCAGCGACCAGCGCCGCAGCCTGGCCACCGACCTCTACGCCCGCGGCTTCTACGACGTGGCGCTGGCGGTGGCGGAGGGCGACTGATCGCCGCCGGCCTAGGGCTTGGGGTGGGCGGCGAAGAAGTCCCAGATCAGGTCGGTGGCCGAGATCTCGGTGGTGGGGACGTCACCGCCGGCCCATCCCGTCTCGCCTCCGGGCCAGGCGTGGCCGCCGCCGTCCACGCTGTAGAGCTCCACCCCGTAGCCCGGCAGGCAGCCGGTCCGGACCTGGTGCACGACGCTGTCGCTGACCTGCTCGTCGGTGGCGCCGGCGCAGCCGTCGGTGGTGGCCCACTCGTCCACGGACGTCGAGACCGGCTCGTACTCCGGATCCATGCCCTGGGGCACGGTCTCTGCCGGCCCGCCCGCGTAGGGCACGATGCGATCGGCCTTGCCGTGGAACACGATCGCCGACACCGGCCCGGCCGGCGCGCAGTCGACCTCCAGGGCCCCGGCGACCGGGGCGATGGCGGCCAGCACGTCGCTCATCTCGCACCCGAGGCGGTGGACCATCATCGCCCCGTTCGACATGCCGGCGGCGTAGATCCGGCGGGTGTCGACCTGGTAGTCGGCCGACACGTGCGCCACGACGTCCCGCACGAAGGCGACGTCGTCGATCATCGTCCGCCCGGCGTAACCGCAGCACAGGCCGGCGTTGAACGTCGCGGACGCCCCGGTCCCCTCCGGGTACACGGCCAGGAAGCCCGCGGCGTCGGACTTCGCGCTCATGCCGCTGATGCGGTCGGCGACCTCGGCACTGCCGCCGCTCCCGTGGAGCACGAGCACCAGCGGGACCGGGTGGCCGGCGTCGTAGCTGGCGGGCACGTGGACCACGTAGGTCCGGTCCAGCCCGCCCGAGCGGAGCACGACGGGCACGTCGACCCCGGGCGTGGTCGGCGCCGCGGTGGTCGTGGTGACCGTCGCCTTGTCGACGTCCCGGCCCCTGACGATCAGCAGCGCGCCGATCCCGGCCACGACCACGATCGAGACCCCAACGAACGCCGTCAGCGCTCTTTCCCCCCACCGCGCAGGAATGCCCATGTGTAGCCCATTCCACGGCCCCGCGT
>DATBGF010000499.1:0-19931 GCA_036558145.1 Acidimicrobiales bacterium | reverse complement strand
CCGGAGGGCCGGCCGGACGCGTTGGTGGACCCCGGCCTGCACAAACGACCCCGCGACCTGGATCTACCACCCTGGCAGAAGGGCCGCTACGGCACGGCCATCGGCCGGGCGGTCCACGCCGTGCTCCAGACCATCGACCTGGCCAGCGGCGCGGGCCGCGCCGAAGCGGTGGCGGCCCAGGCCGCAGCCGAGGGCGTGATCGGCCACGAAGCCCACATCGACGCCCTGGTCCGTGCCGCGCTTGCGTCCCCCAGCATCATCGAGGCCGCGTCCCTCCCCCACTGGCGGGAGCTCTACGTGGGCGTCCCCCTGGGTGGAGGCCGCACGCTGGAGGGCTACATCGACCTGCTCTACCGCAGCGACGAGGGCCTCGTGGTCGTCGACTACAAGACCGGCCCGGCCGGCCCCGACGCCGACCTCGACCCGCTGGTGGAGCGCTACCGCGCCCAGGGCGCCTCCTACGCCCTGGCCGTGGCCGACGCCACCGGCGAACCCGTGGTCGGCATGGTCTTCGCCTTCCTCACCCCCACCGGCCCCGCCGAGCGCTCACTCCCCGATCTGGCCGACGCGGTAGCCGAGGTCCGCCGCCTGGCCGCCGCGGGCGGCCCCGTCCCGACGACCCCATGACCACCACCTTCCCCGTCGCTCGGACGACGACCCCGGCTCCGTCCGGCGCCCCGAGCGGCGCCCAGACCATCGCGCCTACCGACGTTGCCCCAGAGCTACGGTCGGCCTCCGTGCCCGACGCCCCTCCGCCCGCCTCCGCAAGCCCCGTCCGGGCCGAGTATGCGCGGACCGCGGGCCACGTTGGCGACCACAATGCGTCGGCCACCGAGAGCCCGCGCGCCACGGGCCAGGTTGGCGGGGACGGCAATGCCACGGTCACCGACGACCCCCGCGCCAGGGGCCAGGTTGGCGGCGACACCAACGCCTCGGTCACCGACCGCCCGCGCGCCGCCGACCAGGTTGGCGACGACGGCAAGGCGTCAGCAACCGACAGCCCGCGCGCCGCCGGCCAGGTTGACGGCGACGGCAATGCGTCGGTCGCCGACAGCCCACGCGCCACCGGTCAGGCTGGCGGCGACGGCGAAGCGTCGGTCGCCGACGACACGCGGGCCACGGATCGGGCGGGTGACGGTGGCACGAGCGACGCGGGGGCGCCTCCGGGTTGGGCGGATGGCACAGGACATGCGGGTGGACCGCGGCCATCGCGTGGCGTGGCCGCAGCGTTGGGAAGGGTGGTCTCCGAGCTGCCGGGTGGGGGCGAGGCCCGGGTCGGGCAGGTGCGGATGGCCGAGGCCGTGGCCGACGCCATCGCATCCGAGCGCCATCTGGTCGTGCGGGCCGGGACTGGCACGGGCAAGACGCTCGGCTACCTGGTGCCCGCCATCCGATCCGGTCGGCGCGTGGTGGTGGCCACCGCGACCAAGGCCCTGCAGGACCAGCTGGCCGCCAAGGACCTGCCCTTTCTCGAACGCCACCTAGACCAGCCGTTCTCCTGGGCGGTGCTCAAGGGCCGCTCCAACTACGCGTGCGTCCAGCGCCTGGCCGAGGTGGCCCGGGGCACGGGCGCCGCCGGGGCCGGCGACCAGCTGGCGCTCGACGGCCTGGCGGAGCGAGCCGATCCCGACGAGCTGGCCGCGCTGGCTGCGTGGGCCTCCGCCTCGCCGACGGGCGACCGGTCCGAGCTGCCGGTCGAGCCCTCGGACGCCGCCTGGGGGGCGATCAGCACTGGCTCCCGTGACTGCCCGGGGGCGGCGCGTTGCCCGCGGGGGGACCGCTGCTTCGCCGAGGCCGCCAAGGCGCGGGCCGCCGAGGCGGACGTCGTGGTGGTCAACCTGCACCTCTACGGGCTCGACCTGGCCGCCGACGGGGCGCTCCTGCCCGACCACGAGGTGGCCGTGGTCGACGAGGCCCACCAGCTCGACGACATCATCTCCGCCACCACCGGCGTCGAGCTGGGTCCCGGGCGCTTCACCCAACTCGGGCGGGTGCTGCGGGGCATCCTCGCCGGAGCCGACGACACGATCGCCGCGGTGACCGACGCGGCCGGCGTCCTCACCGACGTGCTGGTCGCTCACCGCGACCGGCGCCTGACCGCACCGCTGCCCGCCGACCTGGCGGGCGCGCTGGCGACGGCCCGGGGGCGGGTCGAGGCGGCTCAGGCCGCCCTGCGCGCCATCCCCGACGGGGCGAGCGACGACGTCACCAACCGGGCGATCCGGGCGCGCCAGGCCGCGAGCGCCCTGCTGGAGGACCTCGTCGCCGTGGCCGCCCCTGGTGAGGAGCACGTCCTGTTCGTCACGGGCCCCGAGCACACGCCCGCGTTGCGGCTGGCGCCGCTGGACGTGGCCGGGCTCCTGGCCGAACGCCTCTGGTCGCGCCGCACGGCCGTGCTGACCAGCGCCACGCTCGCGCCCGGCTTCGGTCCTCATGTCGGGTTGCCCCAGGGCGCCGACGAGCTGCTCGACGTCGGCAGCCCCTTCGACTTCCCCGCCAACGGCCTCATCTACTGCGCGGTGCGGCTGCCCCGCCCCACCGATCCCCGCTGGCCCGACGCCGCCGTCGACGAGCTCGCCGCTCTCATCGACGCCGCGGGGGGCCGCACGCTTGCTCTCTTCACCAGCTACAAGGCGATGAACCGGGCGGCCGACGCCCTCCGCATCCGACTGCGCTACCCGATCCTCACCCAGGGCGACCTGCCCAAGCCGGCGCTGGTGGACCGCTTCACCCGCGAGCCCGAGTCATGCCTGTTCGCCACGATGAGCTTCTGGCAAGGCATCGACGTGCCCGGACCGTCGCTCTCCCTGGTCACCATCGACCGGCTGCCGTTCCCGCGGCCCGACGACCCCCTCCTCCAGGCCCGGCGGGAGCGGGCGGGCGCCGGAGCCTTCGGCGTGATCGACGTACCCCGGGCGGCCACGATGCTGGCCCAGGGAGCCGGCCGGCTGATCCGCACTGCGACGGACCGGGGCGCCGTGGCCGTGCTCGATCCCCGGCTGGCCACGGCGGGGTACGGCCCCAAGATCGTCGCCACGCTGCCGCGCATGCGCCGTACCCGGGACCGGGCCGAGATCGAGGCGTTCCTGCGCGAGCTGCGACAGGACGGCTAGAAGCCGAGGCGGTCCAGGGCACTGGCGTGGCGCTGCCAGTCCTTGTCGACTTTGACGTGCAGCTCCAGGTAGGCGCCCTCGGGGAGCTGGGCCCGCACCGCGATGCCCACGGACTTGAGCACCGAGCCGCGGTGGCCGATGACGATGCCCTTCTGGGACTCACGCTCCACCAGGATCTCGCAGCGGATCACCGGCCACTCCCACTCCGTCACCCGGGTGGCGATCGAGTGGGGTAGCTCGTCCCGGGCCACGGCGAGGAGCTGCTCGCGCACCAGCTCGGCGACCCAGAACGCCTCGGGGACGTCGGTGACGGTGCCCTCCGGGTAGTAGCGCGGGCCCTCGGGCAGGCGCGCCACCAGGTGCTCGACCAGGTCATCGACGCCGTCGCCCGTACGGGCCGACACCGGGAAGTACTCGGACAGGTCCAGCTCAGCGGCGGCGTGCAGCTGAGCCAGCACCTCCTCGGGCCGGGCCACGTCGACCTTGTTCACCACCACCACCGCGTCGCGCGGCACCCGCTCGGCCACCCAGCGATCGCCCCGGCCCAGGGGCTGGGTGGCGTCGATCACGAAGACCACGACATCCATGTCGCCGATCGTCGATTCGGCCGCCACGTTGAGCCGCTCGCCCAGCGGCGTGCGGGGCTTGTGGATCCCCGGCGTGTCCACGAACACCACCTGGGCGTCGTCGCGCGTGAGCACACCTTGGATGCGGTGCCGGGTCGTCTGCGGCTTGTCGGACACGATGGCCACCTTGTGGCCGAGGATGCGGTTCAGCAGCGTCGACTTCCCGACGTTCGGGCGGCCGACGAGGCTGACGAAGCCGGACCGGAAGCCGGTGGCGCCGGGGGTGTCCGCATCCACCCCCGGCACGCTAGTCAGCTGCGACCCACGTCCGACGTGGCCAGGTTCAGCGCGGGGTTCTCGCCGCTGAACAGCCCCCACGACGACTCCCACCCGGGGACCTGCCACAGGTGGGCCATCCACATCGTGTTCCTGTTCCCGAAGGCGCCACCCTTCTGGGCACCGATCGAGTCGCACAGCTCCTGCGGGGTCGAGTCCGGCCCGACCACGAGGCCGTTCAGGATGCACAGCGCAGGGTGGTTGTGCCACATGTCGTTGGGGCCGGTGAAGCCCTCGGGCGGGTCGGTGCCGAGCACCGCGTAGCTGAGGCCGACCAGCACGGAGGTCGGATCGTTGCCGTTGTAGAGCAACATCTCGGGCTCCGCGGGCTTGAACGTGCCATCGAGCAGCCGGCCGACGTTGAGGTAGTGGGCGCCGATGCCGGGCACGTACGGCGTGACCTGCATGTAGCCCCCGGCCATGGCGTCAGCGGCGGTCGGGTACTGGGCCATGACGGTGCCCGCCTGCTGCAGCTCGCCCTGAAGCTTCAGCACGTCGGCCGGATTGTCGAGGTCCTGCCACACCTGTGGGCCGTGCGAGTGCATGTCGGGCATGTCGCCGCTGGCTGTGGCAGCACCGTTCTCGCTCTCCAGGGCGTTGTCCACGGTCCACGAGGTGAACGCGTCGATGCGCGCCTCGCGCTCGTCCTCGGGGAGCCCGGCGAGGAGCCGGGACCGGTTCCGGATCTGGGCCGCCAGGTAGTCGCGGTTGACCTGGCGGATGCGGTCGAGCTCGGACTGCGGCAGGTAGCCGGTCAGGGCGGCGATGCGCTTGGCGGCAAAATCGTCGGTCCCGTCGGCCGTGGCCCCGTCGTGGCTGTGCTCGTCGTGGCCCCCGGCCGCGGTCTCGCCCTCGACGGCCCCGTTGCCGTGATCGTCGTGACCTCCGTCGCCGTGGCCGTGCGCGTGCCCACCGCCCAGCGCCGGGACCACGGAGGCGGACACCACCGCCACGAGGGCCACCGTCGGGATCACCACTGCGAACCCCAGGTTGGGGCGGCGCATCGCGGGCCGGGTCAGCCATCCCAGGGCGATCGCCAGGGCGGCGACCGCCGCGAACACCTCGAGGGCGGTGGCCAGAGAATCCGGAAAGCCCACGGCCTCCGGCTCCTCGCCCGGCATGCCCGCAGTGCGGGACAGCAGCCAGATCGCGGCCACGCCCAGGTTGAACACCGCGCTGCCGTAGAGCCAGGCGCGCTGGGGACGCCACCGGAACAGGAGGGCGCCCGCAGCGAGCAGCTGCGCCCACCCGGACACCAGGAAGAACACGCCGTGCGAGGTCTCCTCGCTCAGGTGGTCCGGCGCGAAGGCGAAGTGGATGACAGCGGCGCCCAGCATGGCCAGGGCCGCGAGCGTGCGCAGGGTGTCGTCGGCCCCGCTGCCCTGGCCTACCCCGGCGTCGTGGTCCGGCTCCGTCCCTGGGCTGGTCGGCACAGCATCGTCTGTCGGCGTGGACACGGCGGATTCCCTCCCCGGGCGGCTGCTCCCGCCCCAGCGTCGCCCCGTCGAGGCGTCGTCACGTCAGAGAAGGTTACCGGAGGTAAGTGACGCTCAGCACCATCGGCGCCTCCATTTCAGGCCCGGGCATGCTCGACCTGGACCCGGACCGAGGCGGTGATCAGGTCGAAGCCGAAGATCCCGGCTCCGGGTGCGAACCGGGGCGGCTCCACGACCGCGTGGCCGACGACGACGTCGCCCACTCCGTCGCCGTCCTCGTCCACGATCTCGAGGTCGATCACGGTCGACGGCTCGCGGCCTACCGCGCCGAGGGACTGCTCGGCCTCGGCCGCCAGCCGGTCCAGCTCCGCCGGACCGGCGCCACCACCGTTGGCCGCCAGGGAGGCGGCGTCCTCCAACGTGGCCCGCACGGTCGAGGTGGCGTACAGGCCGAAGATGACCTGCAGCGCCAGGAACATGCAGGTGAGGAACACGAGGAACCCGATGGCGGTGGAGAGCGCGCCGGTGCCGGCGTCGTCCTCGCCGGCGGGGGCGTCGCGTGCCCGGCCCATCAGCCGCCGATCTGGTCGACCTGCTCCTTGGTGCGGGTCGAGACGTCGGTCCAGAGGGTGTTGAACGTCACCCACATGGCGGCTCCGATCAGGGCCATGATCAGCACGACGATGGCGGCCGAGATCACCCCCTCCCCGCGGTCGTCACGGGCGGAGCAGCGCGGGAGCGCAGCGCTGGCAGTGTCACTGGGCACGGCAGGTCCTTTCATGTGTTGGCGAAGAGGCGCAGCGCCTCGATGAAGGGGACGGCGAGGAAGATCACGCCCGGCACGAGGGTCGCGACGGTCACCGGGATCCAGACCTGCTGACCCCGGCGCTCGATGGTCTCGATCAGCTCCCGGTGGACGTCACGGCGGATCGAGCGCGCCTCGTCGCCGATGAGCCGGCCGAGGTCGCCCGCCTGCCGGTTGAGCGCGAGCACGCTGACGAGCCGGTCGAGGGCGTCCACGTCGACGACCGCCGCCCACTCCCGCAGCGCCTCGATCTCGGTCAGGCCCTGGCGGATGCGGCCCGTGACCCGGACCAGGTCGCGCCCGCAGGCTCCCTTGCCGCGGGTGCCCAGCCGGGCCAGCGCGGCGCCGAGGGAGTAGCCGGCGCCGATCAGCATGCCGAGCTGCTCCGCCACGACCGGCAGCTCCAGGAAGATGCGCCGCTGCCATCGAGCCGATTCGCCCGCCAGGCGCTGCTCGACGACGAGGAACGCCAGGACCGCCCCGCCCACCACGAACAGCAGGGCCCACAGACCACCGAGCCCGAGGGCCGCGGCCGCCAGCGCCCCGCCCACCAGCCCAGCGCCGCTCCACGCGAGCTGGCGGACCCGGAAGCCGGTGACGTCGAGCGGCGAGTGGACCCGCTCCAACCGCAGGGCCAGCGCCTCGGTCACCCCGAAGGCACGGGCCACTGCCGCGCCGATGGCCTGGGCCAGCGGGCCGATCACCTGGCCGAACGAGGCGGCCGACATGATCGCCCCCCGGCGCGGGGCCGCCTGCCCGCCGGGCACGTAGAGGGCCAGACGGTCCACCAGTGGCCGCCGCCGGAACCAGCGCAGCCGGCTCAGCAGCAACGTCGAGCCGACGAACAGCGCCAGCGTCGCGAGGGACAGCAGTTGCGTGCTCACTCGTAGAACACCCGCTCTTCCTCCGGAAGCTTCAGCAGCCGGCCCGCCCACAGCCAGCAGGCGACGATCCCGACGAGGCCGAGCGCCACCATCGCCTGGCCTCCGGGCGTGGCGTAGGCGGCGCGCCCGTTGCCGATGCTGAGGCCGACGAAGGCCATGCCCGCCGGCACCAGCAGGACGAACCGTCGAGCGAAGCGCACCCCGGCCTGTTTCGCTCGTGCGTCCTTGCGGCCCTGGACGTCGATGACCCGGTCCTCGATGAGTGCCTCCAACCGGCGGTCGAGGTCGGTCCCGCCGACCTCGTGGGCCACGAGAAGCGTCTCGCAGGCCGCGTCGGCTGTCGGGTCCGCCAGACCCGTCTTGAGGACGGCCACCGTCCGCTCGAAGTCGGTGGACAGCAGCCACTCCCGCTGGGCCGCCTCGAAGGCGGGCCGCAGGCCGTCAGGTGCCCGGCGCCCCGCCTCGAACAGGGCCTGGGGCACCGAACGCCCGAGCGCCGAGGTGAGGATGCGGATCTCCTCGATGATCCGGGGCCAGGCCTCCTGGGCCGCGGCACGCCGCTGGTGGCGCCGCACCCGGTAGGACGCCAGCGGCGCGGCACCCAGGCACAGCCCGAGGACCAGCGCGGGCAGGAGCCCACCGAACAGGGCCAGCCCGCCCACCGCTCCCAGCCCCGCGAGGGCCGCGGTCACGAGCGAGAACTCCCGGGCGTCGACGTCGCCGAGCCCGGCCTGCACCAACCAATCCGCCCCACGCCGCCGCCCCCGCTCCGTGCGCGCCGCCCGAGGCCCGGGCCCGAGCCCCGCCCACCGGAGCACCAGTGCGGTGTACAGGTAGAACACCCCGGCCGCCATGCCGACGGACACGAGCAGCGCACCCATCAGCCCGCCCTCCCGATGACGAGCGCCGACTGCGACCCGGCCACCCTCTCGCCCAGGCGCGACCGAAGCGACGCGGAGACAGGCCCACCACCGGCGCCCGCCCGTGCGGCCACCAGCCTGGCACGGCGGGTATCGGCCGGTCCCGACCGGCTCGACGCCGCACCACGCCCGTTGGCGAGGGCCACGAGGTGCGCACCCATCAGCCCGCCCTCCGATGGTCGAGCAGGCGGCGGACGTCGTAGCCGGCGACGGACACGAGCAGCGCAGCCATCAGCCCGCCCTCCGATGGTCGAGCAGGCGGCGGACGTCGTAGCCGGCGTCGGCCAGGGGACGGGCGGCGCGGGCGGGGATGTCGCCGGTGGCCAGCAGCGGGCCGGCGGCGCCGGGGCGGCGGAAGACCTCCGTCACCGTGAAGTGGGTGGCCTCCGCGCCGCCTGCGAGGTCTTCCACCAGCACGATCTCGGTCACCCGGGGGCCTGCGGACGTGCGGGCGCAGTGCACCACCACGTCGATGCTCTCGGACACCAGCGTGTTGAGCGCCGGGAGTGGCAGCCCGCCGGAGGTGTCCGCCAGCTGGCACACGAACCGCAGCCGGGTCAGCGCCTGACGGGCCGATCCCGCGTGGATCGTCGTGTAGCCGGTCACGCCCGACGACAGCGTGAGCAGCAGCGGGAGCGCCTCGCGATCGCGGACCTCACCGACGATCGCGACGTCGGGGGCCATGCGGAGGAAGCCGGCCACCAGGCGGCGCAGGTCGATGGCGGGTCGGTCGGCCCGGGCCGTGCGGGTCTGCATCTGCGCCACGTTGGGCACGGGAACGTCCGACTCGAACACCTCCTCCGCCACCACCACCCGCAGGCTCGGGTCGAGCTCGGCCGTGGTGCACGACAGCAGCGTCGTCTTGCCCGATCCCGGCGGCCCCGCGAACACGATCGACAACCGGGCGTGCACGCACGCACGCAGGAACAGGGCCGCCTGCGTGCTGAGCATGTCCCGCTCCACCAGCTCGCCCAGCGACTTGAACGGGATGCCGGTGAACTTGCGGATGTTCACGATCACGTGCCCGCCCCGGGCGATGTCACCGTGGACGATGTGGACCCGGGCGCCGTCATCGAGCTGGGCGTCCTGCAGGCCCTCCGCGGGATCGAGCTTGCGGTGCGCGGTGGACGCGTCGTCCAGGAGCTTGGTCAGCGTGCGCAGCACGTGCTCGTCGTCATGGAAGACCTCGTCGTGATACCCGGACGGCCCCCGGTGCCGGCGCACGAAGATCGCATCGGGGGCGTTGAGCATGATCTCCCACACGTCGTCGTCGCCCAGCAGCGGCGTGAGCGGGCCGTAGCGGGCCAGGTTGCGGAACGCGCGCTCGACGACCAGCGCCGGGTCGGCCAGCCCGAAGTCCCGCCGGCCGCGGCGGTGGTCGTCGTTCCAGCGGGCCACCTCGCCGGCGATCAGGGCGCGGAGCTTGGCCTCACCGCCGGCCGCCGACATCTCCAGCGAGATGTCCTTGGCGCGCTCCTGCACGGCCCGCTCGATCTCCACCAGCGGTGACACGCCGGTGGGCGGTCCGGCGCCGGTCATGCCTCGGCCGCCTCGTCGTAGTCGTCGTACCAGCTGCCCAGCGATCCCGGTGCCACCGGGACCGGCTCGGCGGCGGCGACGGATCCGCCCCCGCGGTGCTCCGCGACGTCGAGCAGCCCCCGCACCGCGCCGGTCACCGGCCGGATCAGCGGGGCCGGCGGGGCGGCGTTGTCGCGCAGCAGCTCGGCGACCCGGCGCCGCTCCGGCAGGTACACGGGACTGGAGGCCAGCATCACGCCGGGGTTGGTGGCTGTGAGCAGGCGGGCGTACGCCGAGCCGGCCTCCGCTCGCAACCGGGGGTTCCGCGGCGCCCGGTTGACGATCGGTACGATGCGGTCGCCGGCCACGCCCAGCTCCAGCAGGTCCCGGGTGACCCGCAGCTGCGAGTGGACGCCCGCGATGCCGGGCAGCCCCACCACCAGCACCAGGTCGGCGTCGCGCAGGGTGTGGCGGGCCAGCACGTTGCGGTCCTCGACCTCGACGGAGCCGCACTGCTCCTCCCCCTCGACGTCGGCGTCGACGTCGGCCACCACCACCCGGTAGGCGCCTCGCAGGGCCTGCACGGCGGCGTCGACCGCCCGGGGTCGCAGCGCGGTCCAGTCGCGATGGCGGCGCAGCCCGATCAGCAGGTCGTAGCCACGGTCCGGCACCGTGAAGCACATCGCTCGCACCTGCGGCGCCGGCAGGGCCGCGGCGCGGTGGGCGTCGACCAGCTCCGACAGCCCCGGCACCACGTCGCCGGCGTCGTTGAGCAGCGCCTGGTGACCGTCGAGGGCGAGGTCGGCCAGCACCACCAGGCCGCGGTCGCGGGGGTCGCCCGCCAGCCCCGTGGCCAGCGCCATCGCCAGCGTCGAGCGGCCCACGCCGCCCGCCCCGGTCACCGCCACGAGCCAGCCCCGCCAAGCCCCCGGGGGCTCGGGCGTCGCCTGCGTGGTGGGCATCGCCAGCTCGTCGCCCCGCGAGATCGGACGGGCCACGGCGCGCAGCCCGTCCAGCAGCTGCTCCCGCTCGAAGGTGGCGGGCAGGACCGCGTGCACGCCGAGCTCGCGCCACGCGCGCACCGAGCGCCCGTCGTCCACCGCGATGACGACGCAGCCGTGCTGCCAGGCCAGCTCGACCAGGTCCCGGTCGAGGGCGGCCAGCCCGGCGTCGACCAGCAGCGCCGAGAAGGGCCGCCCGGTCCGCAGCCGGGCCCGGGCCTCCTCCCCCGACACCACCTTGACGAAGTCGACGGGCAGCGCCGCGGAGGTGGCCCAGCGGGCCACGTCCACGAACCATGGCGCCCGCACCCGCGCCAGGCCGAGGACGACGTAACGGTCGCCGTCGGTCATGTCGCCGCCCCTCCGGCGTCTCCGCTCGTGGTGGTCGGCGGCGACCGGCGGCCCGCGTGCGTCGTGCGGATCAGGGTGATCGCGTCGTGGCTGGCGGCGTCGACGATCGCGACCTGCTCCTCGGCCCGGGACACCCCGAGCGTGACCGTCAGGTCGCCGCCACCGTCGAAGGCGCCGGTCGCCTCGCCGACGTCGAGGACACGGATGCCCTCGGCGACCTGCTGCGTGCCGCCGTCCTGGGTGGTGGCGTAGACGTCGACCAGGTCGCCGGAGCGCAGGCGGCCGTTGACCGCCCGCTCACGGGCCAGCGCCACGGACAGCTCGGCGGTCGGGTCGTGGCCGCCCTGGTCGCTCAGCGACGCCGCCTGGAGCAGCTCGCCCTCGGCGATGGGCGCCAGCGCCACCCGGCCCTCCAGCTCCGCCGCATCGCCGAACGCGGCGCCGGCCACGCCCGCGGGCAGGTCCATGCGCACCCACCGCACCTGGTCCGGGCCGACGGGGTCGCCCGGATCGAGCGTGCCGGCCGCCACTGCGTAGGCGTGCTGGGGCGTTCCCGTCGCCCGGGTCCACATCATGAACGTGGCCAGACCCGAGAGCGCGACGAGCACGCCCCCGAGCACGGCCCGCGCTCCGGGGACTCCTGCGGGCCTCGCCACCGTGCGCGCGGGCGCGGCCATCTCGACTTCGGTCGGGCCGCCATCGGTCGACCGGGTCATCACCATCGTTTTCCTCGCCTCTCCCAGCGATCTGTCTCTGGAGGTTTTCCGCCCGAGAGCCGGTGCCTCGATCCGGGGCGACGCCACCCAGCGCCTCCGCCGCGTCACCCCTCGGACGCACGGAGCGACCGTGGTGACCTACACACCATACGTGGGGGTGGGTCATTCACAAGAATATGACCGAAAGATGCCCAAACCACATGCAGAGAGGTAAGGTGTGCGCCGTGAACACCGACGAGACCGAATGGCTCTCGACCCAAGAGGCAGCACGACGGCTCGGGATCACCCCCCGAACCCTCTACCGGTTCATCGACCATGGAGAGTTGCCGGCGTACCGCTTCGGACGGGTCATCCGACTCCGCGGCCACGAGGTCGACGACTTCATCCGAAGGTCGCGCATCCAGCCGGGCGAGCTAGAGCATCTGTACCCCGAGCCCGCGGTCAAGGGCGAGGACGACTCCTGAAGCACGACAGCGGTGGCGGGCCCGGCGACGTCGATCGACGGTGGGCCCGCCGCCTGCGCTCACACCCTGACGCGGACGGGCCCGCGATCGGGCAGTTGTCCACAATGCACAGGGTTGGCGACAGGAACTCCACAGGGTTGCCCCTCTCGTAGCGCACAGGGCGCGGGTCGTACCGTGATGGCCATGCCGACGTTCGAGGTGATCCTGCGAGACCGGACCGTCGAGACCGTCGACGGCGCCGACGCCTACCAGCAAGAAGGCCCGATGACCACGTTCTTCCGCCGCGGCGACGGCCGCGACGTGATCGACTCGTGGAGCACGCGCATGGCCAGCTTCCGCACCGCCGACCTGCTGGTGGTCCGGCGCTGCGATCCGGCGGCGGGCACCCTCCGCTCCATCGCCGGCTGAGCCGGCGCGGCTCAGCGATCGTCGGCGCTGAAGTGCATGTAGTCGACCGGCCGCGTCCAGAGCCCGCCCCAGGCCCAGCCGATCCCCTCGAACGCGCTCACCACGCCGTCGCCGTCGGCCAGCATGCCCGGGCGCACGTTGCCCCGGTCGAGGTACGACGTGGACAGCTCGGGCAGGACCAGGTCGTCGCGCTTGTAGGGGTTCTGGAACGGGTTGATGTCCACGGCCCGGCCGTAGGCGTGCGATGACCACGAGGACCGGCCCGGTCCCGTGACCGGGCGGCAGGCGAACGCCGAAGTGTTGTTGCCATCGCCGGTGGGCGGGGCGTCCAGGTCGGCCGGGGTGGTGATCCGCATCTCCTCGATCGGGTAGCGGGCGTCGAAGAGCTGGTGGAACACGTCCACGAACTTGTCGGCCTGGGTGGCGTCCACCATCAGCTCGCCCGTGTGGGCCCGCCCGTCGAAGCCCCAGAACGACACCGTCAGGTACGCGAGCTGCTCCAGCGTGACCGGACAGGCCGCCTGCCAGGTGGAGCGGGCCGCCACGTCCGCCGGGACCGGCCCGGTCGTGTCGTGGAACGCCCCGTCCGCGGGCGGGGGCAGCACGTCGACGGTGGCCAGCTGGCGCGGGTCGAGCTCGGGCGGCGTGGGCTCGGGGCCGGCGGTGCCGTCGGCACGCAACGGCAGGACCCGGGTGCCGAGCCAGGCGGGCCGGGCGAACGGGTCCGGCGCCGTGGTGGGCGTGGTGGGCGTCGTCGGTGGTGCCGTGGTCGTGGTCGCGGCCGCGGCGGACCGGTCGGGCGCGCCGGAGCGGTCCGAGCTTCCGTTGCCGCCTCCGCAGGCGGCAGTGCTGAGGGCGAGGGCGGCGACGGCGGCCGCCAGCCACCGGTCACGCATGCCGGCGACGGTAGCCGAGGCCTGCGGAAATGCTCCTATCAGGCCTCGAGGACCAGCTCGGTGATGGCATCGAGCGCCACGTAGCAGGCGATCGGGGGATCCCCGCCGGCCCGCACCACCGCGATGTCCTGGCCCACGGAGCGCAGCACTCCGGCGATGGCCTCGCCCTCACCCTCGCCCGCGCCGGCGACGAGCACGACCCGCTCCCGGTCGACGGCCAGGCCCGCGGCCACGTCGCGCAGCAGTGGGCGGTGGGCGTCGGCGTCGCCGAACGGCCGGTCCCCCACCACCGCCGGCTCGCCCGGTGGCGTGCGCAGTGACGTCACCGCCTCCAGCGCCACGAGGGCGAGGCCGACGGGTGCGGCCACCGCGACGAAGTCCGCGCCCAGCGCCCGCACGCGGCCCCGGTAGCGGCGCCCGGACCGGGTGTGGACCGTGACGGCCGTGCCCGCCTCCAGCAGGTCTGCCAGGACGCCGGCCAGCGTGGCGCCCTCCTCCGCCTGGCGGCGCAGCCACCACTCCCGCGCCCGGCGCCGGGCCGCCTCGTCGACGCGGGCCTCGGACGCCCACCGGTGCAGGCGCGCGTCCAGGTCGCCGCCGATCGGCCCGACCAGAGCGCCCGCGTCCACGCCCTCGAACCCCCGCTCGTCCCCACGCACCACCGCCGGAAACTACCCCGCAGGCGGACGCCGGCGGATCGCGTCCCGCACCTCCGCCGCGGTCACCGTGAACGGGTCGAAGCGGATCAGCCACCAGGTGGCCCCGGCCTCGACCCACGGCCCGGGCACCTCGTCGATCGTCCCCTGGACGGCCACGTCGTACGGGCCCGCCCCGGCCGGCCGGTGGGCGGCGATGACCTCCAGCAGGGCGGTCAGGTCGTCGGGCGACTCCAGCCCGATGGGGAACACGCCGTCGTACTGCGCCGCCCGCCGCAGCGGAGCCGTGAAGCCGAGGCGGGCGCCCAGCCACACCGGGATCCGGGGCTGCTGCACCGGCCGCGGCCCGAACGCCACGCCGTCCGCCGTGAACGCCGGGCCACCGTGGTCGACCTGCTCCCCCGACCACAGCCGCACCAGCAGGTCCAGGCCCTCGTCCAGGAGCCGGCCCCGGGCGCGGGCGTCGGTCTCCTCCCCCAGCGCGCTCAGCTCCCGCCCGGGATCGCCGCCCAGGCCCGCCCCGAACACCAGCCGCCCGCCCGACAGGCGGTCCACGCTCACCGTCTCCCGCGCCAGCTTGTGGGGCCGACGCCGGGGCACGGGCGTGACCATCGGTCCGATCCGCAGCCGCTCCGTGGACCGGGCGACCGCCGCCAGCGTCACCCACGGGTCGGCGATCTCGGTCACCGGGGACCGGTAGAGCATGTGGTCCCACACGAACAGGCCGTCCCAGCCGGCCAGCTCGGCCTCGACCGCGAGGTCGGCCACCAGTCCCGGATCGGACAGCTCGCCGAAGATGGGCAGGAAAAGGGCGGTGCGGGCACGGCTGGTCACGGACGGCAGCGTAGGGGCCTAGGCTGGCATCCTCGTGGCGACCACCCAGGTCAAGATCTCCGTCCCCGGCAACCACCTGATGGCCGACCTGCTCGGCCAGCGTGACGAGTTGTTACGTGTGGTCGAGTCGGCGTTCTCCGGGGTCGAGATCCACGTCCGGGGCAACGAGATCGCCATCACCGGCGACGAGGCGGACCGGGTCGGCCACCTGTTCGAGGAGCTCGTGCTCCTGCTCGAGCGCGGCCAGCGGCTGGAGCCGGCCAGCGTGGTGCGCACGATCGACATGGTCCGGGCCGACGAGCGTCCCTCCGAGGTGCTGACGGCGGAGGTCCTGCGCTCGGCGCGGGGCCGCACGGTCCGCCCCAAGTCCGCCGGGCAGAAGCGCTACGTCGACGCCATCCGTGACAACGTGATCACCTTCGGGATCGGCCCGGCGGGCACCGGAAAGTCCTGGCTGGCTGTGGCCATGGCCGTGCAGGCGCTGCAGGCCAAGCAGGTCGACCGGATCATCCTGACCCGGCCCGCGGTCGAGGCCGGCGAGCGCCTCGGCTTCCTCCCCGGCGACCTGGCGGCCAAGATCGACCCGTACCTGCGTCCCCTGTACGACGCGCTGTACGACATGGTCGAGCCCGAGGGTGCCCAGCGGCTGCTGGAGCGGGGCACGGTGGAGGTGGCGCCGCTGGCGTTCATGCGCGGGCGCACGCTGAACCAGAGCTTCATCATCCTCGACGAGGCCCAGAACACCACGCCCGAGCAGATGAAGATGTTCCTGACCCGCATCGGGTTCGGGTCCAAGGCCGTCGTCACGGCCGACATGACCCAGGTCGACCTGCCCACGGGGCGCAGCGGCATGACGCACCTCGAGCGGGTGCTGGGGGGCATCGACGGGCTGTCGTTCGTGCGCCTGTCGTCCAAGGACGTGGTCCGGCACCACATCGTCCAGGACATCGTCGACGCGTACGAGCGCGCCGAGGTCGCCCGCGCCACCCAGGCCGAGGGGTGAGGCCGTGAACCCGCCCGAGATCCCCCCACCGGGCGCGTCCCGGCCCGGCGACGACGCCGACGTCCACCGCCCGGTGCCCCGGCCCGCCCGCCGCGGCCCCGAGGGCGAGGTGCAGGTGTTCGGGGCGGACGAGCAGACCGCCGCGGTCGTCGACGTCGACCGCTGGGTAGCACTGGCCCATGACGTGCTCGTGGCCGAGGGGGTCCAGGGCGACGCCGAGCTGTCGCTGCTCTTCGTGGACGAGGCCACCATCGCGGAGCTCAACCAGCGGTTCATGGACGCCGAGGGTCCCACCGACGTGCTCGCCTTCCCGATCGACGATCCGGTCGTGGCGGGGCGCTGGCCCGATGCCAGCACGGCCGGTCCCGACCGCGACGAGCCCGATCCCGGCGACCTGCCGTTGTTGCTCGGTGACGTGGTGGTGTGCCCGGCCGTGGCCGAGCGCCAGGCCCCGGCCCACGCGGGCAGCTACGAGGACGAGCTGGCCCTGCTGGTCGTCCACGGTGTGCTCCACGTCCTGGGACACGACCACGACGAGCCCGAAGAGACGGCGGTCATGCAGGCACGGGAACGGGAGCTGCTCGACCAGTTCCACCACCGGAGGTAGGCCGTGGCGGCGTTCCCCGGCCCGACGACCATGGCCGTGACGGTCGGCGCCGCGGACCTGTGGCTGCTGGTGGCCATCGGGGTGCTGCTGATCTTCTCGGTCCTGATGTCGGTGGCCGAGACCGCGCTCGTGCGGGTGCCGCGACCCCGGGCCGAGGACCTGGCCGCCGAGGGCCGCCCCGGCGCCGACGCCCTGGTCCAGCTGCTGGCCCGGCCCGACCACGTCACGACCGTCGTGTTCCTCCTGGTCGCCTGCCAGCTGATCGAGGCCACGCTGGTCGGCATCGTGGGCGACCGCCTGCTGGGCGTCGCCGGACTGATCCTGGCGACTGCGGTGAACGTCGTGATCGTGTTCGTGATCGCGGAGACGGCGCCGAAGACCTGGGCCGTGCTCAACCCCGAGCGGGCCGCGCTGGCGGCGGCCAGGCCGGTCCGGCGCCTCGTGGCGTTCCCCCCGCTCCGGCTGATGACCCGGGGGCTGATCGGGCTGGCCAACGTGGTGCTGCCAGGGCGGGGGCTGCAGCAGGGGCCGTTCGTGTCCTCGGAGGAGGAGCTGCTGGCCGTGGCCGAGGTGGGCGTCGAGGAGGGCGTGATCGAGGAGGAGGAGCGCGCCCTCATCGAGTCCATCATCGAGTTCGGCGACACGGTGGTCCGGGAGGTCATGGTGCCCCGGCCCGACATGGTCACGGTACCCGCCGGCTTCCGGGTGGCGGACGTGATGGAAGTCCTGCTCCTGAACGGATACAGCCGACTGCCTGTGTGCTCTGGCACCCTGGACGACGTCGTCGGGCTCGCCTACGCCAAGGACCTCATGGCCGCCGAACGCGACGGCAAGGGGGACGTCCCGGTTGCGTCACACATGCGCCCGGCGCGGTTCGTGCCCGAGACC
Source organism: Acidimicrobiales bacterium (assembly GCA_036558145.1). Taxonomy (GTDB): domain Bacteria; phylum Actinomycetota; class Acidimicrobiia; order Acidimicrobiales; family VFJN01; genus ZC4RG19. The sequence goes on along the minus strand of DATBGF010000499.1, from coordinate 2,529 downwards.
AAGCGGGTGCCCGAGATGCTGCGCGAGATGCAGCGGGACAAGTTCCACATGGCGATCGTGGTGGACGAGTACGGGGGAACGGCTGGGCTGGTGACGCTGGAGGACATCATCGAGGAGCTGGTCGGCGAGATCGCCGACGAGTTCGACGTGGACGACCCGCTGGTCGAGCCCCTGGTCGGGGGCGGCATCCGGGTGCACGGGCGGACGGCGCTCGACGAGGTCAACGACCTGCTGCACACCCGGTTCCCCGAGGGCGACTGGGACACGATCGGCGGCCTCGTCTACGACCTGATCGGCCACGTGCCGGCGGAAGGCGAGGCCGTGACGCTGGAGGGCTGGCGGCTGACGGCCCAGCGCATCCAGGGACGGCGGATCGGCCGGGTCACGATCGTCCCCGATCCTCCGGCTTCCCCGGGTTCCTCGTCTCCCCCGTCACCGCCGTCCTCGGAGTCCGGGTCTGGGCCTGGGCCTGCGTCGGCCGGGGACCCCAACGGGCTGCACGCGGCGCCGGAGCAGACCCGCCGGGGTGGCGACTCCGGCCAGGTGGCGGGCATCGAGGCGATCCCGTTCGGGATCTTGATCTTCGTGGTCGGCGCTCTGTTCATCGCCAACGTCTGGGCGGTCGTGGATGCGAAGTCCGCCGTCGATGCCGCCGCCCGCGAAGCGACCCGCCACTACGTCGAGTCACAGGTCGACGGCTCGACCACGGCGGAGGATGCCGCCGACTCCGCCGTGCGCGCCGGCCTTGCCGCGCTGGCGGCCCGCGGCCGCGACCCGTCCCAGGCGACGGTCGAGCTCACCGGCCTGGACGGCGTCGGGGGCCAGTCCGGCTTCACCCGGTGTGCCCGCGCGACGTTCACCGCGGAGTACGAGGTCCCCGCCCTGACGATCCCCTGGATCGGCGGCTTCGGCCACGGCTTCACGGTCACGAGCCACCACAGCGAGCTGGTCGACCCGTTCCGGGGCGGCGTCCCCGGCAGCTCGCAGAGCTGCACATGACCGCTCTCGGCCGCGCTTCCCGGCTCCCCCTCCGGCCGCGCCTCGCCGCCGACGGGGGCAGCATCCTGCTGCTGGTGCCGGCTGCGTTCCTGGTGGTCATGATCCTCGCCTCGATCGCGGTCGACATGTCCCTCGTCCACCTGCGCCAGCGCGAGGCGCACGATCTCGCCGCGAGCGCCGCCAACGACGCGGTCACGGCCGCGTCCGACCACCTGGGCCTCCGCCACGGCCAGATCCAACTGGCCCAGGCCGACGCCGAGGCCGTCGTGGCCCGCATCGTGGCGGCCAGCGACCTGGCGCCCCAGGTGGTGGGGACACCGGTCGTGCGGATCCGACCCGACGCCGTCGAGGTCGAGCTCTCGGTCCGCGCCGACTACGTCTTCGCCTCGGTCGTACCCGGCGCCCCGGACAGCACCACGGTCACCGCGAGAGCCTCCGCCAGTGCCAGCATCACATGACTATCTATTTTTCTTCATGACTTGTTGACACTTTTCATTCGGATTCGTCTATCGTCATGGCATGGACATGCACGTCCGGCTCGACATGGACGACGACGGTCCCGTCGTGGTCAAGACGGCGACACCCGCCGCTGTCGACCGCCTGCGCCTCGAGATCGACCGGTTGCGGCAAGCCGCACATCCGGGCGTCGTCACCGTCATCGATGCTGCCGGGGCGCCCGGCCCGCCGGCCTGCGAGCTCCGGACTCGCTACTCGGGTGAGCCGGTCGGCGGATGGGCCGGCACGGTCGACAGCGTGGCCGGCCTGGGCGCTTCGGTGGCCACGACGCTGGCCGACCTGCACGGCCTGGGACTAGTCCACGGCCGGATCGACGCCAGCCACATCCTCGTGGCCGATGACGGCCGGCCCCGCCTGTGCGGGTTCTCCCACCCGGGAGGCGCGGCACCCGCCGACGACGTAGCCGCCCTCGCCACGGTCATGGCCGACCTACTCGACCAGGCCCGCCCCACCCTCTCCGGCTCGCCCCTGCACCGGTGGCTGAGCGGGAGCCAGGCCCGGGTCCAAGAGCGCGCACTGCGCGTTGTGCTCCAACGAGCCGCCGATCCGCTCCCCACCCGCCGTCCCAACGCCCGGGTCCTGGCCGACGCCATCCTGGCCGCCGTCCCGACCGCCGAACTACCGCCCCCGGTCCACGCCACCACCCCGACCACCCCGAGCACCCCGATCACCAACCCGCCAGCGCCCCACGCCCCCGTCCCCGACCACAGCGCCGCACCAACGCCCCCGAGCCACTGGCCCGCCGCCCCAGCCGCGGCGCTCTCCGACCACGAACCGCTGCTCCCGAGCCCATGGACGGGTGGTGGTCCCGACGCCGAACCAGCGCCCCCGAGCCGGCGACCCACCGCCCGTAGCGCCCTCCACACCGGTCCCGCGAGCTTCGACACACCGACCCCAAGCCAGTGGTCGGCTCGCCTCGAGACCCAACCCACGCCCCTCAGCGACGCGCTAACGGTGCCCCACACCCCTGCTCCCAGTGCCGAACGACCGCCCCCCAGCCCCTGCACTGCGAGT
>DATBGF010000498.1:0-21480 GCA_036558145.1 Acidimicrobiales bacterium | reverse complement strand
GCCGTGGGCCGACTTGAACTGCTTGACGAGCCAGTCGATGACCCGCTGGTCCCAGTCGTCGCCGCCGAGCTGCGTGTCGCCGTGGGTCGACTTGACCTCGAACACGCCGTCGCCGATCTCGAGGATCGACACGTCGAACGTGCCGCCGCCGAGGTCGAACACGAGCACCGTCTGGTCCGCGCCCTCCTTGTCGAGGCCGTAGGCCAGGGCCGCGGCGGTGGGCTCGTTGATGATGCGCAGCACCTCGAGGCCCGCGATCTGGCCGGCCTCCTTGGTGGAGGTGCGCTGGGCGTCGTCGAAGTACGCGGGCACGGTGATGACGGCCTGGGTGACCGTGTCGCCCAGGTACGCCTCGGCGTCGCGCTTCAGCTTCTGGAGCGTGCGGGCCGAGATCTCCTGCGCGGTGTAGGCCTTGCCGTCGATGTCGATCGACCAGTTCGTGCCCATGTGCCGCTTGACCGAGCGGATGGTGCGGTCGGGGTTGGTGATGGCCTGGCGCTTGGCCACCTCACCCATCAGGACCTCGCCGCCCTTGGAGAAGGCCACGACGGACGGCGTGGTGCGGGATCCCTCGGCGTTGGGGATCACGACGGGGTCGCCGGCCTCGAGGACCGCGACGACGGAGTTGGTGGTGCCGAGGTCGATGCCGACAGCCTTGGGCATGGGGTTGCCTCCGGAGAGATGTGCCTGAAACGCAGTCGATGATAAAAGTTGAGTGCGTCATTTGCAACTTTGCGTCTGGTCACCTGACGCCCTGGTCAGCTAGCTTGACCCCCGGATGAGCAGGTCCGTGTCCGTGGGGGGCACGCCGGTCGCCGCAGCCGGGGTCGCCGACACTCAACCGCGTGCAGAGCTGAGCGACCGCGCCCTCGTGGCGATCACCGCGCTGGTGACCCTCCCGTTGCTGTGGATGGGCTACGGCACCGACATCGACGTCACCGACGTGCTGCGGGCCGCGGCGGGCATCCGCGAGGGAGACTACCGGCCGTCCCGACCCCCCGGCGTGCCGGTGTTCGAGGCCATCGCGGCCGTGCTCGACCCGGTCGGCGGCCACCTGCTGCTGAACCTGGCCACCGCGGCCGCGGGCGCGGCCACCGTGGTCGGGATCGCCCGGCTGGTCCGCACCTGGGGCCACCGCAACGGCGATCTGGTGGCCCTGGCGTTCCTGGCCTCGCCCGCCACGATCATCGCCGCCACGTCCACCGGCGACTTCATCTGGGCGCTGGCGTTCTTCGTGTGGGGTGCGCTCGCCCACCTCAAGGACCGGCCGTGGGCCGCGGGCGTGCTGTTCGGCCTGGCCCTGGGCACCCGTCTGTCCTCGGTGTTCCTGCTGGCCGCGTTCCTGGTGGCCGACGGCTGGGACCCGCCGAACCGCCGGCGCTGCGTGCGGACCGGCGCCATCGGCGCGGCGCTGGGGGCGCTGCTCTACGTCCCCGCGTGGCTGGCGGCCGACCGCTCGCTCGACTTCCTCCAGACCACCTCGGGCTGGCGCTCGTTCGCCAACAACCTGGGCCGCTTCGCCTACAAGAACTACGTGACCGGCGGCGCGCTGTTCCTCCTGGTGGTGCTGGTGTCGGTGCCCGCGCTCGTCGCCGCGCTGCGCCGCTGGGGCTCGGACCCGATGCTGCGGACCGCGGTGCTGGGCCTGGCCGTCACCGAGTTCCTGTTCTTCCTGCTGCCCTGGAAGTACAACCACCTGCTGCCCTGCCTGGTCATGGTGCTGCTGTGGCTGGCGGCCAGCCGGCGCAACACCCGGGGCTTCTGGTGGATCGTGATCGGCGCGCTGGCCGTCAACGGCCTGATCACGTTCCGGCCGCTGGCCCCCGACCGCCCGGCCGAGGCGTCCACCGGCCGCTGGGATCCCGCCCTCATGGCCGGCCTGCTCGTCAACGACGTGGAGTGCCGGCTCGACGCCATGCACGAGCCGCTCCAGAAGCTGAACGGCGACGCCTGGCCCTGCACGCTCAAGCCGATGCGCGGATCCGCGGGCGGGGCGGACGCCGGTCCCTAGCCAGGGGTGGCGAAGCGGGCGAAGACCTGCGAGTTGAGCCACCACGGCAGCCGCGGGAACGGGCTGCACGCGGTGTCAAGGAGGTGGAGGTCGCAGCCGAGCCGGGTGAGCAGCGGCCGGAAGTCGAAGCCCTTGTGGGTGACCCGGATGTCGTCGGGCCGCGGCGCGGGCCGTCCGGCGAACGAGGCGGCCAGCAGCTCGCCGGCCGAGTAGTCGGTGCCCCGCCGGAACAGCAGCGCCCGGTTGGCCTCCTTGAGCAGCAGCGTCGGCCCGCCGATGACCGGCACCGAGATGAGCAGCTCGCCCCCGGGCACCGCTACCCGGGCCGCCTCGGACACGAACGTGTCGATCTCGGCCGGATAGAGGTGCTCCAGCGTCTCGAAGCAGCACACCACCGCCACCGATCCGTCCGGCACGCCGGCCACGTCGTCGATCGCCGTGTACGCGTCGGGCACATGGTTCGACTCGGGATCGAAGCCGAGGAGCTGGAGGTCGGGACGGCGGGCGGCCAGCGCGTTGAGTAACGCGCCGTCGCCGCAGCCGTAGTCGAGGACGGTGGCTCCCCGGGGCGCGTCGCGCACGACCCCGTCGAGCGACAGCTTGGCCCGCTGGCGGTGGGCGAAGCGGGCGATGGGGTTCGGCGTGTCGAGCGTCTGCTGGCTGTAGCTGACCTCGCGAGTCACGGCGCCCGACGCTAGCCCTGCGCGGCGGGCGCGGCCGCGGCCGACAGGAAGTTGCGCAGCAGGTCGTGGCCGCAGCCGGTCAGGATCGACTCGGGGTGGAACTGGACGCCCTCCACCGCGTGCTCGCGGTGGCGCAGGCCCATGACGACGCCGTCGTCGGTCCAGGCCGTGATCTCCAGCTCGGGCGGGACCGAGGACCGCTCGACGACCAGGCTGTGGTAGCGGGTCGCCTCGAACGGCTCGGGCAGCCCGGCGAAGACGCCCTGGCCGTCGTGGCGGATGAGCGAGGTCTTGCCGTGCATGATCTCGGGCGCCCGCACGACGTCGCCCCCGAACACCTGCCCGATGCACTGGTGGCCGAGGCACACGCCGAGGACCGGACGGCGCCCGGCGAAGTGACGGATCACCTCGTTGGACAGCCCGGCGTCCTCGGGCCGCCCCGGCCCGGGCGAGATGAGCACGGCGTCGGGGTCGAGCCCCACGATCTGGTCCAGGCTCAGCTCGTCGTGCCGGTGGACGAGCGGCTCCGCCCCCAGCTCGCCCAGGTACTGGACGAGGTTGTAGACGAAGCTGTCGTAGTTGTCGATGACCAGGACCCGGGGTGCCACGGCGGTCGAGGCTAATAGGGCTTGGTGAAGAAACGCCGAAGATTGCGCAGGCTCGCCTTCTCCATCAGGCGGCGGGGGGTGGCGCGCCGGATGTCCGCCCGGTTGGCGCGCACGGTCGCCTCGCTCAGCGCGGGGACGGGCGCCGCCGCGCCGTGGCGGTCCCGGCAGGCGGCGATCACGTCCAGGGCGTAGGGGTGGTTGCCGGAGAAGAAGGCGCAGGCCCAGAGGCGCAGGTAGTCGTCCCGGCCCGCACCGGCCGCCTCCAGCGAGGCCAGCGTGCGCAGGTAGCGGGGACCGGCGGCGGTGGGGCTCGGCTTCAGGGCGAACTCGGCCACCCGCCGGCCCAGCTTGGTGCGGGCCCCGAGCAGGTCGTCGTAGGTGCTGCGCCGCAGCCGCACCGCCCGGATCAGGTCGAGGTCGGCCAGCCAGAAGCCCCGTGCCACCAGGGCCCGGTGCAGCTCGCCGAAGGTGTCCTCGCCGTCGTAGAACGGGTCGAGGCCGGGCTCCGCGTCGACCGCCATCAGCGTGGCGGACAGCCCGTAGTCGAGCCCCGTGAGCAGGCGCAGGTCGGTGCCCTGGGTGTCGAGCTTGAGCCAGTCGACCCGGTCGATGCCCGCCCCCGCCAGCGCCTTGGCCAGCGTGGTCGCGCCCACTGTCGCCTCCCCGACCACCTCGAAGCGGTAGGCGTGGAGGTACTCGCCGACCTCGGCGTCCAGCGGGCGCAGCGTGGATGAGCACGTGGGGTTGGCGGTCAGGAAGAACGTCGCCTCGCCCGCATCGTCGTCGGCCACCACCGCCTGCTCGACGACGATGCGCCGGCCGCGGCCGTCCGACGACGAGGACGTGTGCAGCTCGCGCCGGTCGGGGTCGAAGCCGACGTAGGTGGCCGCTCCCAGCAGCGGCTGGAACGGGGCGAAGGGCTCCAGCGAGGCGCCCACGTCCACCAGCGTGAGCGTGACGCCCGCGTCCGCCAGCTGGTCCAGCAGCTTCGCCCGGGACGCCATCGCCTAGCGCCCCACCCGGGCCTGGGCCTCGGCCACGTCGGGGACCAGCACGACGTTGCCCCCGGGCGCCGCGGGCCACGCCAGCACGCCGAGCGTGCCCGCGTCGGGGTCGTAGGCGACCGGCGTGTAGCCGTGGGCGCCGGCGAAGCCGCGCAGGGCGTCGACGTCGTTGACCTCGAGGATCAGCGCCGGCCGGTCCCGCGCCAGCAGCGCTCCGGCGCCCGCGAGCACCGCGGGCTCGTGGCCCTCGACGTCCACCTTCACCAGGCTGACCTGCTCGACGCCCGCGGCGGTGACGTAGCTGTCGAGGCCCACCGTCTCCACCTCCTCCGCCTCGCCTGCGTAGGTGCCGTCGACCAGCGCGTTGGTGGCCCAGCGGTCGGCGCTGAGCCGGGCGGTGCCGTCCCGCTCGCTCACGGCCCGCGGCACCAGCGTGACGGCGCCGCCCACGCCGTTGAGCGCGATGTTGGCCGCCGCCCGCTCGCACGCCAGCGTCCCGGGCTCGAAGGCCACCGCCCGCACCCCCGGCACCCGGGTGGCCAGCAGCGAGTAGGGCGCCACGTTGGCCCCCACGTCGAGGAACGTGTCCCCCGCCCGCAGCCAGGCCAGCAGGAACCGCATCTCGGCCCGGTCGTAGAGCCCGTAGTACATCGCCATGGTGGTGATGTGGTCGTGCGGGTGGCAGATCAGCCGCAGCCCGTCGTGCCAGCGGAGCGTCCACGGGCGCCGGACCGTCCGCTGCCAGCCCTGCCACGCCACCCAGCGGGCCAGGCGCCGGCCCCGCACCCCGCGGTTCCCGGGGTGGGACCAGATGCTGCCCGCGGTGCGGCGCGCGACCGTGGCCGCGGACCATCCGCCCTGCTCAGGCTGCACCCCAATCATGCCGGGGCGACTGTAGTGGGGGCCGCCCCCAGACCGGGACCTGGGGCTCGACGCCGTCGGTCGTCACTACGTCCACCGGGACGCCGAGGGCATCGGCCAGGAGGTCTGATCGGGTGCCTGCGGCGTACAGCTCCAGCGAGATGTCCCGCCCCGGAGCGGGGACGGCGCCGATCACGACCCGACCGTCGTCGTCGGCCACCCGGACCCCGGCCACCCGGCGGGCGTGGTTGCGGTCGAGGCCCACGGCCACCCGCAGGATCCCGGCCAGCACCCGCACCCGCTGCTGGTCCTCGCTCTGCAGCTCGGCGAACTCGGGGTGCTTCTTCCGGGGCGCCGACTTGCGGTGGTAGCGCGCCACCTGGGCGATCAGCTCGATCTCCCGGTCGGTGAAGCCGGTGAGGAGCTCGCTGTTGCGGATCACGTAGTAGCTGTGCTTGTGGTGGCCGGCGTGGGACACGAACAGCCCCACGTTGGCCAGCAGCGCGGCCGCCTCCAGCACCTCGCGGCTGTCGTCACCCAGGCCATGGCGGGCGGCGGTGGCGTCGAACAGGTCGAGCGCGAGCCGGGCGACGTGGGACGAGTGCTCGGTGTCCTCGTCCATCTGCCCGGCGAGGCGGAGCACGCTGCGCCGCCGCAGGTCGGACAGGTGGTGCAGCGACGAGCCGTGCTTGCGCCGCCAGGTGTCGAGCAGCACGCCCTCCCGCAGCGCGTAGTCGGAGAAGGTCAGCGCCTCGGCGTCGATCTCATGGATGACCTGCTCCAGGATGAGCGCCCCGGCCAGGATGATGTCGGCCCGGCGGGGATCGAGCCCGGGGGTGCGGGTCCGCTCCTTGACCGTGGGCGCCTTGATCAGGCGCCGGACCACGCCGTCGATGTCGTCCCGGGTCACGGTGAGGTTGTTCAGCGTGCGGGGCACGGCGCCGTCGCGGCGGGCCGCCACCATGGCGCACACCGCACCGATCGTCCCCGAGGACCCGACGGCCACGTCGAAGCCCGCGCGGCGGATCTCGCGCACCGCGGGCGTGAGCGCGGTACGGATGTCCCGGCGGCAGCGGTCCACCGCGTTGGACGACAGCTTGGTGCTGTCGAAGTAGCGCTTCGTCAGGCGGATGGAGCCGAGCTTGAGGCTGCGGGCGGTGAGGATGTCGCCCCGGGTGCCCACCACGATCTCGGTCGAGCCGCCGCCGATGTCGCACACGACGACCTGCCGGTCGTACACCGGCACGGCCTGCAGCACCCCGAGGTGGATCAGCCGCGCCTCCTCGAAGCCGGAGATGACCTCGATGTCGACGCCCACCTCCCGGGCCCGCTCGATGAAGGTGGCGCGGTTCTCCGCCTCCCGGACCGCCGAGGTGGCGACGGCCCGCATCGCCGCCCCGTGGATGGCGGCCACCTGGCGGAACCGGTCCAGGGTCTCGATGCCACGGTTCATGGCCGCGGGGGTGAGCCGCTTCATGTCGGTGGCGGACGAGCCGAGCCGGACCATCTCCCGCTCGCGCTCGACCACCTCGATGCGGTTCTCGCCCACCCGCGCCACGACGAGGTGGATCGAGTTCGTACCGATGTCCACGGCCGCGAGGACGTCGTTCACAGTCCCTACTCTGGCCTCTTCGCCGCCCGTTGACGACGACCCTGCTCGCCGGCTCCTACCCCACCGGCGGGCGCGTCTAGTCTTGGCGCCCATGGCGAAGCCAGCGAAGCGACATGTGCCCGGTGGGCGGGTCACGGCCAAGGGCACCACGCCGTCGGGCCAGCGCCCGGGGCAGTCGACGCGCTACACGCCTCCGGTGCCCCGCGAGGTCAAGGTCAGCCCCAAGTGGGTGCCGATCCTGATGTTCGGCCTGCTCGGCCTGGGCCTCGTGCTGATCTTCCTCAACTACCTCGAGGTCCTGCCCGGCGGCATGAAGAACCTCTACCTCGGGATCGGCCTCGGCTGCATCTGCGGCGGCATCGTAACGGCAACGCAATATCGCTGAGCGCGCGGACGCGCTCAGTGCTCGCCTCTGAGCACACGAAACGTGCGAGTAGTGCCACACCACGCATGGCGCGCAACCCGCCGTTGTCCGCCGTGTCACCTGCATGTCGTGGGGATGGACACGCGAAGTAGCCGGGAGGCGGCGTAAGTTACATCGCTGTTACTCTCCCCAGACTTGTCCACACCCTGTGGGGAAGGACCCGCCCGGGATCGCAGAGCAAACGGGCCGTGACGAGGGGAGACGGGCAGCGACCTCAGCCGTCGATCGGGGCCACGAGGTCCATGTCCTCCTGGCAGTGGCGCGGCGGCTCGGGGTCCTCCTCATTGGCGCTGGTCATGCGCACCTCGGTGCCACAGATCGAGCACCGGTAGGTGAGCCGCACCTTGCGCAGCTCGCCGGGGGGCGGCGGTTCCGGGAGCGGGGTGGCCAGGCCGCCCAGCACGGCGAAGCCCACCTTGAGCATCAGCCAGCCCGCGAGCACCGCGAGGACCACGGCCCACGGCGACGCGTCGGTGATGAGCCAGGCGAGCGCGCCCAGCACGGCCATGACGGCCAGCGTGCGCCAGGAGATCCTCGGCAACCTCACGGGCTCATCGTAGGGAACCGGGTCAGCCGTCCGGCAGTTCGCCCGGCGGGTTCTCCGTCGCCACGAACGGCCGGCAGGCCTGGCCCCGCAGGCCGGGGCACGGTGACGCCACCGGCAGGGGCGGGACCGTGACGTCGGGCAGGCGGGACAGGACCAGCGCGGAGGGCATCGCCCGGGTGCGGGCGACGGTCTGGGTCGGGATGTCGCCGCCGTAGTCCGGGTTCTCGAACTCCCAGGTGCCGTGGTTCCGCCCCGGGGTGGCGATGGACAGGCGCAGCCGCGAGCCGGCCCGCACCGGGTGGGCGAACGACGGCAGCCCGATGCGGGCCTCGACCACCTGGTTCGGCTCCAGCGGGCGGCGGGCGCGCTCGGTGAAGGGGTGGACGATCTCCAGGCCGTCGGTGCGATCGCGGTCCTCGGCCCGGTGCGCCAGGTCGAGCCAGCCGTTCTGGATCAGCACCTCGGTGCCGTCCGGGCGCACCTCCGACACCGACACCTGCACGTTCACGTCGCCGCCCTCGTCCGAGGCCACGTAGAGGTCGGCGTAGCCCGGGCCGGCGAACACGGTGTCCTCGCTGAACGGCTCGGTGAGGTACGACAGCTCGTCGCCGGCCGGGAAGCGGGTCCAGTCCGTGTCCCAGGTCTTCGAGAGCAGCGGGTAGTCGCCGGTGCCGCCGAACAGCGTGGCCCCGCCCGCGTCGGGGTCGAAGCGGAAGGAGTCGGCCCCGCCCGCGGCCCGGGCCGGCTCGGCCGTCGTCAGGCTCTCGTCCGCGCCCAGGTACCAGGTCTCGGGCTCGGCGTCGGGCGGCGGCCACGCGTCGAGGGCCACCTCGAACGTGCCGCCCGGCTCGCCGATCTCGTTGGCCCCGAGCCCGCTCTCGAACACGACCCGCACCGGTTGCCGGGACTCGTAGGCGGAGAGCGCTCCGTCCACGTCGTCGCCGTAGGACGCGAAGCGGTCGGGCTCCAGCGTGAAGTCGTCCAGGCCCATCTGGTCGGCCAGCAGCCCGGGCAGCACCGCCCGCAGCGCCGGGTTCAGGTGGGGCACCCGGTGCGCCACGTACAGCTCGAGGAACTCGTACCAGCGCATGAGGTTGACGGGACCGAAGCCGTCGGGATGCCGGCCGTTCCACAGGTTGACGTAGACGTGGTCCGACGAATCGAAGTTGTCGACCATGGCCGTGAACTGGGGCCCGGTCTGCTCGTCCTGCCAGGCGCCGGACAGGAACACCGGCGACCCGATGTCGCCGACCAGGCTGCGCAGGTCCCGCTCGCCGAGCGACGCGTTGTAGGTGGGCAGGCTGCGGACCAGGTTCTCGAAGTCGGGGTTCTGGCTGCGCAGCCCCAGGTTGCCGGCGCAGGTCGTGTCCCCGGCCGCGACCCGCTCGCTGACCCAGTCGGTGCCCCCGGCCTGGCTCTCGGCGTCGCGGGCCTGGATCCACTGCTGGGTGAAGCCGGCGTTGAAGATGCCCCCGGGCCACGCCTCCAGCCACGGGTCGGCGATGACCGACTGGGGCGTGACGGCGGCCAGGTGCGGCGGGTTGGTGGCGGCCACGTAGAGCTGGGTGATGCCCGAGTAGGACAGGCCGACCATGCCGACCTTGCCGCCCGCCACCCAGTCCTGGCGGGCCACGATCTCGATGACGTCGTAGCCGTCGGCCATCTGCGCCGGGTTGAACACGTCGAACACGCCGCCGGAGCAGCCCGTGCCCCGCAGGTTGACCGAGACGGTGGCATAGCCGAAGGCGCGGGCGAGGCGGCTTGCCGGTTCCTCGCTGGCGGGATCGGACGGCGAGTAACCCGAGTACTCGACCACCGTCGGGTAGGGCCCCGGACCGTAGAGGCCCTGGTCGGGGAAGCGGACCATGGCGCTCAGCCGCACGCCGTCGCGCATCTCCAGGTACTGGTAGCCGTCGTCGCGCGCGGTGCCCGGCGCCGGGCCGCCCAGGAGGTCGAGGTGGGACGCCGACAGCTGCTGGCGGTCGTACAGCCCGGTGTCGGGCACGTCGTCCCGGTCCGGGACCGTGACGACCTTGGTGGCCAGGCGCGGGTCCTCGCTGTCGTCGGTCACCAGGTAGCGGCCGGGCTCGACGGTGGACCCGTCGGGCACGTCCAGCTGGCTGTAGTCGAGGTCGGGCCCGGAGGCCACCTCCGCGTACTGGCCCGGGAGGTAGGCGAAGTGGGCCTGGCCCGCGTCGTCGGCCTCGAGGGTGATGAGCTTGCGCTGGCCGGTGCCGTACAGGGTGAGCGGCTCGCCCGGCTGGGCCCCGGTCACCGTGATCTGCTCGACCCCGGCCCGCACCTCCCAGGGGGCGGGGTCGGCGCCGCGGCGCAGGGCGGCGAAGCCTCCGCCGTCACCCCCACCGCCGCCACCGCCGCCGGCGCTCACGCACGCCAGCGACGCTGTGGTCAGCACCAAGAGCGCGGCGAGGCTCCCTGCCCTGCGCATGTCCCCCCTGGTCCTCAGGCCCGGATCAGCCGAGGCGCTCGATGATCGTGGCGTTGGCCATGCCGCCGCCCTCGCACATGGTCTGCAGGCCGTAGCGGCCGCCCGTGCGCTCCAGCTCGTTGAGCAGCGTGGCCAGCAGCTTGGTGCCCGAGCAGCCGAGCGGGTGGCCGAGGGCGATGGCGCCGCCGTTGACGTTGGTCTTGGCCAGGTCGGCGCCCGTCTCGAGCTGCCAGGCCAGCACGACCGAGGCGAAGGCCTCGTTGACCTCGAACAGGTCGATGTCCTCGATCGACAGGCCCGAGCGCTCCAGCACCTTGGCGGTGGCGGGGATGGGCCCGGTCAGCATGGTGACGGGATCGACGCCGGCCAGGGCGAAGGTGTGGAAGCGGGCCCGGGGCCGCAGCCCGAGGGCGGCCGCCTTCTCCTCGCTCATGATGAGCGCGGCGGAGGCACCGTCGGTGATCTGGCTGGAGTTGCCGGCCGTGACCTTGCCGTCCGGCTTGAACGCGGGCTTGAGGTTGGCCAGCGTCTCGGCCGTCGTGCCCTCGCGGATGCCCTCGTCCGCCGTGACCAGCTCGTCGGACTCGTTGATGTCGCCGGTGTCCTTGTCCCGGTGGATCGAGCGGACCGGCACGATCTCGTTCTCGAAGCGGCCCTCGGCGGTGGCCTGGGCGGCCCGGCGCTGGCTCTCGGCCCCGAAGGCGTCGAGCTGCTCGCGGGTCAGGCCCCACTTGTCGGCGATGAGCTCGGCGGAGATGCCCTGGGGCACGAGGCCGCCGACGTCGGCGTAGCGCTGGTTGACGCGGGGCCCGAAGGGGAAGCCGAACTTGCCGTCGCCGATGGAGGCGCCCATGGGCACCTGGCTCATCACCTCGACGCCCGCGGCCACGACCACGTCGGCGGCGCCGGCGATGACGGCCTGGGCCGCGAAGTGGGCGGCCTGCTGGGACGAGCCGCACTGGCGGTCGACGGTGGTGGCGGGCACGGCCTCGGGCCAGCCGGCGGCCAGCACGGCGTTGCGCCCGACGTTGACCGACTGGGCGCCGGCCTGCATGACGCAGCCCATGACCACGTCGTCGACGATCCCGGGATCGATCCCGGTGCGGGTGACCAGGGCCGAGAGCGTCTCGGCCGCGAGGTCGGCCGGGTGCCATCCGGACAGCTTGCCGTTGCGCTTGCCCCCCGCGGTGCGGACGGCGTCGACGATCACGGCGGTGGGCATGGGCTGCTCCTTGGTCCTGGCCGGCACACTTGACCGAGCGGTCAAGCCAGTCTGCCGACCCGTCTCCGCCTACGCAACTGCGGGCGCCCGGAGGCTCAGGTGGCGGGAGCGCTGGTGGGCGTCGTCGACGCCGTGCTGCTGCTCGTGGTGGGCGCGCTCAGGATGTCGGGGCACGCCACCACCAGCGAGAGCGAGGTGTACGGCGCCCCGACCGAGCCGTTGGCCCCGCGGACGTGGACGAACGCCACCATGTCCTGGCCGTGGAACACCGCGGCCTGGGGATCCAGGGTCGGGTCGTACAAGCTCTGGTACTCGTACCCCTTCACCGCCAGGACCGAGTAGCCCTCCTTCATCCGGTCACCCAGGCCCTGGCGCACCGCGGTCACCATGCTGGAGGTGGCGGGCTCGACGGGCAGGTCCCGGAGTGGAGGCTCGGGCGTGTCACACGCCAGCTTCGGCTCCTCGTAGTACCCCTGCGGATCGACCAGGTCGACCCGGCGTGCCTGGCGCTCCCCGTTGATCTCGCACCCGATCTCCAGCTGGCCGGGGGCCACCGGCTGGACGAACTCCTTGGTGGGCCCGTCGACCGGGACCTTGCCCGAGCGCCAATCGTCCGACGGCGAATCCACGGTGACGTGGGTGGGGACGCCGAGCGAGTTGAGCACCCGGAGGTGGAGCCCGTCCCGCTGGGCCTGGACCGAGGCCACCGGCACCACGATGCCGGACGGCTCGCAGCGCACCTCGACCAGCCGGGGCTCCTCCACCGGGGCGTCGCCGGGGACGTCGGACCGGTTCTCGGTCGCGATCGTGTCCCGGTCGTCCCGGAGGCCGTCCGAGATCAGCGAGAGGGCGGCGGCCAGGACCGCCAGCACCGTCGCCGTGGCGACAGCTCCACGGCGACGGTGCAGCCGGCGGTGCCGGCGAGCGGCGACCCGATCGAGCCCGTGCTCGGGCGGGTCGCCGGCGGAAGATGCGAGACGTTCGAGCCGTGACCGGAGGTCATGGTCTTCGTCCGTCACGCGCCCGGCCCCGGCTCGGGCCGGGCTGGGCGGAACATCAGGGCGCGTGCCTGGCTCACGAGCACGCGCACGGTGGAGGGACGGATGCGCATGATGCGCGCGGCGTCGGCGACGTCGCGGTCGAGGAGCTGGGTCAACACCAGCGCCTCGCGCTGGCGGGGGGTGAGCTGCCGGAGGGCCCGGACCACCTGGTCACGGTCGGCGGCCAGGTCGGCGGGCTCGGGTGAAGGGGTGGGACTGAAGTGGGTGACCACGTCCAGCGCCCGCCGTGCGGCGCGCACCGCCCGACGGGTGGCGCTGTGGTGGGCATTGAAGGCGGTCCGGAACAGGTACCCGACCGGATCGTCGAGGCGGGCCACCTTGTCCCAGCGCTCCCACACCTTGCAGAAGGCGTGCTGGGCCAGGTCTTCGGCCTGGTCACGGCTGCCAGTGAGCACGAAGAGCGCGCGGAAGAGCCGCCGTTCGTTGGCCATGTAGAAGCCCTCGAACGACAGCGCGGGCCGTACACCGATGACGAGTGGTGTCGACTCAGTAGAGCGCTCAGAGACCACGGTCACTGCCAACACTGCCCCAAGAACGCCCGAGACGCACGGGGTGTGTAGGCATTCGCGCGAATTTTCTCATGGCGGTCCCCCGAACGGGGGACCGCCCGAGATCGTTCCGCCTCGGCGCCTCGGGCGCGTCAGCGGGCGGCGGTCTTGCGGGCCGGGGCCTTGCGGGCCGGGGCCTTGCGCGCCGTCGTGGCCTTCTTGGCGGGGGCCTTGCGGGCCGGGGCCTTCTTGGCCGGAGCCTTCGCGGCCCGGCTGGCCGACGTGCGGGTGGCGGCCTTGCGGGCCGTCGCCGTCTTGGCCGTGGCCGGGGACTTGCGGGCCGTTGTCCGGGCCGGAGCCTTCTTCGCCGGGGCCTTCTTCGCCGGAGCCTTCTTCGCCGCCGACCGGGTGGCGGTCGCGGCCTTCTTGGCCGGGGCCTTGGCGACAGGAGCCGGCGGCCACACGCCGCGCTCGAGCTTGGGGGCGAGGCTGGTCTTGACGACCGCGTCCTTGAAGCCCTTGAGCGGAGTGATGCGCGCCTTCTTCGACGCCTTGATGCGGACGGGCTGTTGCGTCTGCGGGTTACGGCCCATGCGTGCCGGGCGGTCGACCTTCACGAACTTCGCGAAGCCCGAGATCGACACCGGCTCACCCTTGGAGACGACCGCGGTGACGACATCGGTGAATCCCTTCATCACCGAGTCGACATCTTTGCGATCGACACCCGTCTGGGTAGCTACCGCCTGGACCAGATCACGACGATTCACAGGCTCCTCCTAGGTCACGGGTACGCGCCCAGTTTCCTGAACACGGACCGCCGAGACGCGGATACTGCGGGTATTGTTACGACTTTTTCTCAGAAATGCATCACTTTGCGCGCGAAAAGTCCTTGAGAATCCTGGCTTTTCTGCCTCCGGCCGCGACAGATCGTTACTCAGAGCAGTGGGCGGGGCGGGGCGGCGAGCCCATCTGCTCAGCTATTGCTGAGTTTTTCGAGCCAGGTCTCCGCCTGGCGGGCCCGCCGGCGAAGCTGCTCGACGGTGGCCTCGTCGATGCGGCGAAGACCCACGAGACGGTTGAGCTGACCGTTGACCTGCGCGTGACCGAGCCCCGTCGCCCACACGAGGTCCTGCACGAGCCGCGCGTTGCGCTCCCGCAGCTCCGATCGTTCGCGCCGGGGATTCGCCCCGTTCCCGTTCCCGTTGCCGTTGCCGGGGCCGGCGGCGGGGGCGCCCGGCAGGGCCGGCAGCGCCACCTCCAGCGCGGCGTCGTCCTCCTGGCGGTCGAGGTGGTCGAGCACGGCCTCGTCCACGTCGAACACCGACGACTCGGCCGCGCCGGTCACGACCGCGGACAGGGCGGCGAACATCGACAGCTGCTCGCCGCGGTCCTCGGGGTGGACCAGCGCATCGAGCGCCGCGTCGTCGGCGAGCTCGTCGCCGTCGCGCTCGCGCCGGCGCAGGCTGTGGCGCCGGGCGTCGGCGATCTGGGTGGCCCACGTGCGCAGGCGCAGGTCGTCGGGGATGAAGAGGTATGCCTTCTGGCGGGGCACGCCCCGCGTCCAGCGCACGAAGCGGCCCACGGCCTGGCGGAAGAACAGCTCGGTGGTGGTGGTCGTGGCGTAGACGCCGACCCGCAGCCGGGGGATGTCGACGCCCTCGGACACCATGCGCACCGCCACGATCCACGGATCCGACGACGCCGAGAAGCGGGCGATGCGGCTGGAGGACCGCGGGTCGTCGGAGACCGCCACCGTGGCCCGCACGCCGCAGCGGTAGCGCAGCAGGTCGGCGATGCCCTGGGCGTGGTCCTGGTCGGTGGCCACCACCAGGCCGCCGGCGTCGGGCTGCTGGCGCCGCAGCGCCACCAGGCGCTCGTTCGCCTGCGCCAGCACCGTGGGCAGCCACTCGCCCTCCAGGCTCAGTGCGGTCCGCAGCCGCTGGGCGGCCCGGGCCCGGTCCAGCGGATCGTCGAACGCCGCGGCCTGGGCGGCGCCGTCGGGGGCGATCCACTCCATGAAGCCGTTGATGCGGGGGAAGTAGACGGGCCGCACCACCCGCCCGTCGGCCAGGGCGTCGGCGTAGCCGTACTCGAAGTCGGGGACCGCCTCGTCGCCCACGTAGCGGACGAAGGGGATGGCCCGCGTGTCCGAGCGGAACGGCGTGCCCGACAGCGCCAGGCGCCGGGCCGCGGGGTCGAAGGCCCGGCGCACGGCATCGCCCCAGGCGCGGTCGTCGCCCGCGTGGTGGATCTCGTCCAGCACGGCCAGGGACTCCGCCGCCAGCGGGCGCAGCGCGTCCGGGCTGGACGCCACCTGCTGGTAGGTGGTGACGATGCCGTGCACGTCGGCGGGGAGCCGGCCACCCGACGGCGTCCAGCGGGGCTCGAGGTGCAGCCCGAACCCGGCGGCGGCATCGGCCCACTGGAGCTTGAGGTGCGAGGTGGGCGCCACCACCACCAGCCGGCGCCCGGGGTGCGCCGCCAGGTCGTGGACCGCGGCGCACAGGGCGAACGTGGTCTTGCCCGCGCCCGGCGTGGCCATGGCCAGGAAGTCGGGCGCGCCGGTGGCCGCGAGCCGATCGAGGGCGCGCTTCTGCCACGGACGGAGACGGACGCTGCGGGACATAAAGGGGGAGCGCCGATCTTCTCACGCGCTAAGCAACGTCCTGTGCCGGCGCACTCGATCGACCCCGACAACCTGCCCTACGCCCCCGAGGGGCTCGACCGGAAGCCCGAGGTGGGCGCCGACGGCTTCTTCGCCGTGGACATGCGGGCCGGGGTCGTGACGTCGGTCGAACCGTTCCCGGAGGCCCGCAAGCCGGCCTGGAAGCTGACCGTCGACTTCGGCCCGGTGGTCGGCCCCCTGCGCACCAGCGCCCAGATCACCAACTACACCGCGGCCGACCTCGAGGGACGGACCGTGGTAGGCGCCCTCAACCTGGGGCGCAAGCGCATCGCCGGGTTCACCAGCGAGTTCCTGATCCTCGGGGCGCTCGACCCCGACGGCACGGTCCGGCTGCTGGAGCTACCCGAGGGCGTGCGCCCCGGCGCTCCCATCGCCTGAGCTGCCCGCCAGCAGGGCCTCCAGCCAGGCAGCGGCCCCGTCCTCCCCGCACGTGCCCGTGACCTCGCCGGCCGCGGCGAGGACCTCGGGATGGGCGTCGCCCATGGCCACGCTGCGGCCGGCCCAGCGGAGCAGGGCGATGTCGTTGATGTGGTCGCCGAGCGCCGCCACCTCGGTGCGGTCGATGCCGAGCCGCTCGCACAGCCGGGCCACGCCGAACGCCTTGTCGACCCCGGGCGGGGCGATGTCGACGAAGGGGACCGACGAGGCGGTCGCCACCAGCCCGTCCACCAGGACCGGGCGTAGCGCGGCCAGCAGGGCGTCGCGGCGCAGGTCCGGGTGGGCCACCATCAGCTTGGTGAGCCCGTCGGGGTAGGGCGGGCCGAACCGGTCCGTCACGTCGCCCCGCCCGCCGTCCCGGGACGGGGCGATGACCAGGAACCCCGCCTCGCATCCGAAGCCGCGGCCCGTCTCCCAGGCGAAGCAGGCCTCGGGGAACCCGGCGCGCAGGGCGTCGATCACGGCGGGCACGGTCTCGGCCGCCATGTCGTGGCGGTCCACGACCTGGTCCGTGTCCCGGTCGTAGAGCACGGCCCCGTTGGAGCACACGAGCCAGCGCACCGTGTCGGCGGCGGCCAGCCGCCCGAGCGCGTCGACGTGGCTGCGCCCGGTGGCGGCCACCACGACGATCCCCTCGCGGTGGGCAGACCGCAGGGCGGCCACGGTGCGGGGCGACAGCTCGCGGTCCGGTCCGAGCAGCGTTCCGTCCAGGTCGGAGGCCACGAGCCGCACGGGAGCCATCGCCAGATGGTCGGCGCCCGGGCGGGGGCGGTGCAAACCTCTCGGCATGGAGAGCCGGGCCCTAGGGCGCAGCGACCTGGTGGTGTCCCGCCTGTCGCTGGGATCGTGGCGGACGTTCGAGCGCATCCCGCGGGAGGCGGGCGCGGCCGTGATGCGAGCGGCGCGGGACGCGGGGATCACGTTCCTGGACGACGCCCGCTACAACGACGAGTCGGGGAGCGCCCCGCTGGCGACCGGCTGGTCCGAGGTCGTGTTCGGCGGGCTGTTCCGGGACGCCGGCTGGCCCCGGGACGAGGTCGTGGTGGCCAACAAGCTGTGGTGGGAGTTCTGGCCGTCCGAGTCGGCGGAGGGGGAGGTGGAGGGCTCGCTGCGCCGGATGGGCTTCGACGTGATCGACCTCGCCTACTCGGCGCCCCTGCCTTCCGCCCTCCCGGTCGACGAGGCGGTCGCTGCCATCGGCGCGGTCATCGCCGCGGGCAAGGTCCGCGCCTGGGGCACCGTCAACTGGCCTGCGGAATCCCTGGCGGCGGCGGTCCGGGCCTCGGCCGACCAGGGCGTGCCGCCACCGTGCGCCACCCAGCTCCCCTACAACCTCGTGTCCCGCTCCTTCGTCGAGAGCCCTGAGATGGCAGCCGCGCTGGGGGACGGCGACGTGGCGGTGGTCGCCTCCGCCGTCCTGGCCGGCGGCGCCCTCACCGGCAAGTACTCGTCCGCTCCCGCCGCCGGCGACGGCCGCCTGTCCTCCCAGCTCTCCTCGCCCCGTCTGGCCCCGGCGTTCGCCGCGGCCCGCGAGCTGTCCGCCCTGGCGGCCGCGCACGCCACCACCCCCGCCGCCCTGGCCCTCGCCTTCGCCCTCGACAACGCCCGCGTCGCCAGCGCCCTGTTCGGCGCCACCACGCCGGACCAGATCGCGGCCAACGCCGAGGCCGTCACGCTGGCCGCCCGCCTCGACCCCGACGCCTGGACCGCCCTGCGCGCCATCGGCGCCGAAGCCTGAACTGCCCCAAGGGCTGCCCCTTCGGGCAGCGTGGCGCCGGATCGTCCTGTCACGATGCGCCCGATGGCGGCGAGGAGGATCGAGCCGGAGCTCACCCCCGCAGCCGCGCCTCCCCGGGCGCGGGCTCACCGGGCGGACGAGGAGCAGGCCCTCCCGTCCCCGGACGTCCTGCGGGTGGCCGGCCCCGCCACGGCGTCGTCGGTGATCGAGCGCCTGCAGCGCACGGCGGGCAACCGGGCGGTGCAGCGGGCCATGGGCCCTCCGGTGGTGGTGAGCCGGGCCGACGACACCACGACCACCTCGATCAGCGAGACCACCGACACCGGGAACAAGTACACGCAGGATCTGGTCCTCAACAAGACCAAGGCGACGATCCAGGTGCAGCTCGGCATCAACTGGGTGAAGGCCGGCACCTGGGCCTCGGACGCCGACTTCAAGGCGTTCGTCCAGGCCGTCAAGAACGCGGCGTACTCGTACCTCGACAACAAGTTCAAGATCGTCTGCTCGCCCGCGGGCGCCGCGGCGGCGCTCGGCCTGCCGGACATCGAGCTGCCGATCAGCTTCGTCCTCTACGACTACGCCACCGGCTATACGATCCAGGCCCACGGCGGGGCACCCGGGGGCAGGAGCGCGATGGCGCAGGCCGGCGGGAACGTCTACGAGCAGCAGACGGACGGGACCAAGGAGATCCCCATCACCTTCGCCCACGAGTTCGGCCACGCCGCCCTGGGGGCGAGCGACGAGTACGCCAACCCGGCGGTGCCCGGCCGCGTGCTCACGAACGACCACAGCATCATGGCGAACTACTACCAGCAGGGCATCCCCCAGGCGCAGTTCAAGGCCCGGCACTTCCAGCACCTCGTCGCCGAGGTGGCGAAGGCCTTCGCCGGGTACACGTGCTCGCTGAGGTCGATGTGACGACCGGCCCGGACCTCGCCCTCGCCTACCGGTGCGGCCACGACCTCGCCGGCTACACGACGCTGGACGTGCAGCCCGACGGGACCGTGGAGGCAACCCGGTCGGGCGTCGGCGACCTCGACCGGCGGCGCGCCTCGGGGGTGCTCACACCGGCCCAGCGGGAGCGCCTGGCCGCGGCGGTGAGCGAGGCCGACCTGCTCCACCACCCGGACTCCAGCCGCCCCATCGGCGACGACGAGGTACCGATCCTGGTCACCATCACCGTGGGTCGCGACTGGTGGGACGTGCGGGTGTGGGCTGGCGACGCCGCGGCCGATCCGCCGTTCGCGGCGTTCGACGCCACCGTGCGCGAGCTGGTCGACGAGCTGCTGCAGGGCGCGTAGAGAGGCTTGACCTTCGATCCGGGTCGAACCCTTACGGTCCGGGCATGAGCTCCACGAGCACCTCCGTCCGTGCCGCCGCGGTGGCGATCCTCTGCGTGGCCGGCTGCGTGGCCGGACCGCTGGCGCTGGGCCTCGTCGCCGCCGCGATCGGCGCCGTGACCGTGGGCTGGATGGCCGTGGCGGTCACGTCGGGTCTGGCCGTCCTGGCCGCCGCGGTCGCGGTCCGGCGCCGCCGCAGCGCCTGCTGACCACGCCGAGCTACCGGGAGTAACCTCCGTCCCGGCTGATGGGGGGAGCGATGCGGCTGACGAGGCGGTTTGGCCGGCGCGCCGCGGCGATCGTCGCGGTGTCCGCCGGGCTGGGCGGGTGCTTCTGGCCCGCGCCGGGAGCGGGGCCGGGACGCACCGCGTCCAACGTGTTCGAGTCCGAGATCACGGCGGCGACGGTGGCCGGCCTGGAGCTGGAGTGGACCGCCACCGGCGACGGCGGGCCCATGCGTGAGGCGGTGACGTCCGATCGGGCGGTGCACGCCTACGACGCCAACGGGGCGTACGCGTTCGACCCCGGCACCGGCGGCCGGCTCTGGTCGGTCCCCAACCCGGTCGTCGGCATCGGCACGATCGGCCCGGTGGTGGCCGACGGCGAGCAGGTGGTGCTGGGCTACGGCTTCGGCAACCTCGGCGGCCACTGGACGACCGCGATCCTCGACGCCGGCACCGGCGCCAGCCTCGGGACCGGCCACCCCGGTCTGGTCGACGGGCTCGCGGGCAGCGTGCTGCTCACCCACAGCTACGCGTTCGGCTCCGGGACGCCCACCGCCAGCTTCCTCGACGTGTCCGACGCCGCCTCGCCCGCGGCCAGCTGGTCGGGACTGATCTCGTTCGGCAACGCGGGGGTCAACGCGACGGCCACGCTCGGGACGACGCGGGTCTACCTGGCCTCGGCGAACGTGATGACCTCGCCGACCGTCCCGGGCAACGCGGTCCACGCCTACCCGGTGGTGGGCCCGCCGCCGACCTGCCCGCTCCCGCAGCCGCCCCCGCCCGTGAGCGACCCGACCCGCTTCACCTGCCCGCTGTGGTCCACGCCGGTCGACGGCACCCACGCCACCCCGCCGGTCGTCACCGGCGCCCCGACCGAGACCGCCGTCTACACCGGCACCGACGCGGGCACGGTCTACGCCCTCGACGCCGCCACCGGCGCCGTCCAGTGGTCGGTCCCGGTCGGCAGCGCGGTGACGGGCTCCCCGGCCCTGGCCGGCGGCTCGCTGTACGTGCCGACCAGGACCGGCGGTCTCGTGGTGCTGGACGCGGCCACCGGTGCGACCCTCTGGACCGCCCCGACCACCACCCCGGTGACGGTGCAGCCGGCGGTGGCCGGCGGGCTGGTCTACGTGGGCCAGGAGAGCGGCAAGCTCTGGGCCTTCGACGCCGCGGGCTGCGGCGCTGCCACGTGCCGGGACCCGCTGTGGAAGGTCAGGACGGGCGCCGCGATCACGGGCGCCCCGGCCGTCAGCCAGGGCCGCCTCTACGCCGGCACCGCCGACGACCGCCTGCTCGCGTTCGGCCTGCCCGCCGGCTGACGGCGCGGCCGCCATGCTGAGGGCATGGAGCAGACCTGGTCCGACATCGCCGGCTGGTACGACGACCTCGTCCGGGCGGGCAGCGGCCCGCACGAGACAGCCGTGCGCTGCCTGCTGGGGCTGGTGCCGCCGTCCCTCGCCGGGCAGGAGGTCCTCGACGTCGCCTGCGGCCAGGGCCTGGCCACCCGCGCCCTGGCCTCGGCGGGCGCGGCCCGGGTCGTGGGCGTCGACTCGTCCCCGGAGATGATCGCCCGCGCCCAGCTGCATGAGTCCCTGCCGGGCGGGTCCGTCGAGTACGTGGTGGACGACGCCCAGACGCTGGCGTCGCTCGGGCCGGGATCGTTCGACGGCGCCACCTGCCAGCTGGCACTGATGGACATCCCCGACCTGGACGCCACCCTGGCGTCGGTGGTCCGGGTCGTGCGCCCCGGAGGCTGGTTCGCCTTCGTGATCGGCCACCCGTGCTTCCTGATGCCCGACGCCCGCCCCCTCGCCGCCGACGACGGCCGCCCCGCCCTGGTCGTCCGCGGCTACTTCGACGAGCGGTTCTGGCGCTCCGCCAACCCCCAGGGCGTGCGCCGTGCGGGCAACCACCACCGCACGCTCACGACGTACCTCAACGCCCTAACCCACGCCGGCCTGACCACCGAAGAGGTGGCCGAGCCGGTCGCCACCGGGCGCCTGGCCGCCGAGCGCCCGCTCTACCGGGAGGTCCCGATCTTCTTCGCCGCCCGCACCCGCCGTGCCGGCTGACGGTCAGCCCAC
>DATBGF010000497.1:0-7601 GCA_036558145.1 Acidimicrobiales bacterium | reverse complement strand
GCCGCGGTGCCCTCGGTCGAGGCGCTCCACGCAGCCTGGGGCATCGAGCCGGACGTCACCGCGGCGACGGTGGCCAACATCGGCCGGAACGTGGGCATCTACCGGCGGATGTACGGCCGCGCCGGCCTGCACGCCCCCGAGTGGCTGGTCCTCGGCGTACGGGGTGCCCTGGTGCACGTCGAGCGCCTGCAGTTCCAGCGGGGCCGGGCCCACTGGGCCGGGCCCGGCGCCCCCTTCGCCCCGGGCGATCCGGTCCTCGACCTGCACATCCCGCCCACCGGCCCGCTCGACCCCGGCGCGGTGGACCGCTCGCTGGCCGGGGCCCGCGCCCTGTTCGGCCGGGTCTTCCCCGCCGACGACAGCGACTGGTCCGTCTGCACCTCGTGGCTGCTCGACCCGCAGCTGGCGGACTACCTCCCCGAGGACAGCAACATCGTCCGCTTCCAGCGCCGCTTCCACATCGACCCGGACTGGTCGGTACCCGGCGACGACAGCATCATCGAGTTCGTCTACCGGCGCCGCTACACGCCCGTGGACGACCTGGACCCCCGCACCACGCTGGAGCGTGCGGTGGTCGACCACATCCGGACCGGCCGCCACTGGCAGCTGTGCCGCGGCTGGTTCCGGCGCTAGGTCAGGGCCCGGCGGAACCAGGCGGCCGTGCGCTCCAGGCCTTCGCGGAGGCCGATGCGGGGCTCCCA
The DNA here is from genome assembly GCA_036558145.1 of Acidimicrobiales bacterium. Classification (GTDB taxonomy): domain Bacteria; phylum Actinomycetota; class Acidimicrobiia; order Acidimicrobiales; family VFJN01; genus ZC4RG19. The sequence goes on along the minus strand of DATBGF010000497.1, from coordinate 6,900 downwards.
GCCCAGCTGGGTGCGGGCCAGGGTGATGTCGGGGCGGCGCTGGGTCGGGTCGTCGACCGGGAGGGGCTCGTAGACGACCTCGGACGGCGAGCCGGTGACCGCGATCACCTCTTCCGCCAGTTGGCGGATCGTGTACTCGGACGGGTTGCCGATGTTGACCGGGCCGGTGATGTCGCCGTCCAGCAGGGCCAGGAAGCCCCGGACCTCGTCCTCGACGTAGCAGAAGCTGCGGGTCTGGGTGCCGTCGCCGTAGATGGTGATCGGCTTGCCCAGCAGCGCCTGGTGCAGGAAGTTCGAGACCGCCCGCCCGTCGTCCACGCGCAGGCGGGGGCCGAAGGTGTTGAAGATGCGCACGATGCGCACGTCGAGGCCGTGGGCCCGGTGGTAGGCCATGGTCATCGCCTCGGCGAAGCGCTTGGCCTCGTCGTAGACGCCCCGGGGGCCGATGGGGTTCACGTGGCCCCAGTAGGACTCGGGCTGGGGGTGGACCAGGGGGTCGCCGTAGACCTCGCTGGTCGAGGCCAGGAAGAACCGGGCCGACTTGGCCTTGGCCAGGCCCAGGCAGTTGTGGGTGCCGAGGCTGCCCACCTTGAGGATCTGGATGGGGATGCGCTCGAAGTCAGCGGGCGAGGCCGGGCTGGCGAAGTGCATCACGACGTCCACGTCGCCGGGGACCCACACGAACTGGCTCACGTCGTGCTCGACGAAGGTGAAGCCGGGCTGGCCGAACAGGTGCTCGATGTTGTCGACCGAGCCGGTGAGCAGGTTGTCGATGGCGACGACGGAGTCACCCCGGGCCAGCAGCGCCTCGCACAGGTGCGAACCAAGGAAACCGGCACCGCCGGTCACGACCACACGGGCCATCAGCCCTTTCCTCCCCAGACGAGCGCACGCCGCTGATCAGCGGCCGATGCCGACGTAGGTGAACCCCCGCCGCTCCAGCGCCGGCTTGTCGAGCAGGTTACGCGCGTCGACGACCCGGGACGCAGCCATGAGGCCCGCCACCTTCTCGAAGTCCAGCCAGCGGAACTCGTCCCACTCGGTCAGCACCACCAGCACGTCCGCGCCCTCGCAGCACGAGTAGGGGTCGGCCAGCGGCTCCACCCCGCCCACCGGGCCCTTGACCGCCGGGTCGTAGGCCCGCACCTCGGCGCCCTGGGCGCCCAGCAGCTCGACGATCCGCAGCGCCGGCGAGTCCCGGGTGTCGTCGGTGCGGGCCTTGAACGTCAGGCCCCACACGCCGACCCGGGCGCCCTCCAGCGAGCCGCCCACCATCTCCCGGACCTTCGACACCACCCGGTGGAACTGGTCCTCGTTCACCGTGATGACGCCGGAGAGCAGGTCGAAGGAGTAGCCCGCGTTGTCCGCGATGTGGACCAGCGCGCGCGAGTCCTTGGGGAAGCACGAGCCGCCCCAGCCCGGGCCCGGCTTGAGGAACTCGTGGCCGATGCGCTTGTCGTAGCCCATGCCCAGCACCACGTCCTTGACGTCGGCGCCGACCGCCTCGCACACGGCCGCGATGGCGTTCACGAAGCTGATCTTGGTGGCCAGGAAGGCGTTCGAGGCGTACTTGATGGTCTCGGCCGACGCCGGGTCGGTCACGATGATCGGCGCGGTGACCCCGATGTAGAGCGATGCCACCCGCACCGCGGCGGACTGGTCGTCGCTGCCGATGACGATGCGGTCGGGGTTGAGGAAGTCGTGCACCGACGAGCCCTCGCGGAGGAACTCGGGGTTGGAGACCACCACCACGTCGTCGCGGCACAGCACCCGCTCGACGACCCGGGTGGAGCCCACGGGCACGGTGGACTTGTTGACCACGACCGCCTCGGCCGGCAGGACCGGGCCGATCACGCGGGCCGCGGCCTCGATGTAGCTCAGGTCGGCCCGGCCGTCGTCACCCTGGGGGGTCGGCACGCACAGGTACGCGAACTCGGCGGTGCGGGCCGCCTCCTCGTTGTCGGTGACGAACCGCAGGTTGCCCTGGTCGAGGCCGTCGCGGACCAGCTGGTCGAGGCCGGCCTCCACGATGGGGACCTCGCCCTTGTTGAGCTGGGCCACCCGCTCTGTGTTGATGTCCGCACACACGACGTCGTGCCCCAGCTGCGAGAAGCACGCCGCGGTGGTCAGCCCGACGTACCCCGCGCCGATGACGGCGATCTGCGCCATTGTCTGGTCCTCCTGGCCGGCTGCACGCGCTGAGTCGTCGCCGCTACCGGTCCGCCCGATGGATCGGCTCAAGGCTAGTGGGCGCGCCCGGCGGTTACGACATCGTCACCGTGCGTGCATGAGAGCCCGCGGCGGCCCGTGGGCTACCCTCGGACGCTGGCTGGAATCGCAGTTGAGAGGTTTGCCGTGCGCAACGCCCTCGGGGCCGTCCAATCGCTGCTGGTGCTGGGGGGATCGTCCGACATCGGCTCCGCAATCGCCGAGAAGCTGGTGCCCGGGGGGTGCCGGCGGATCGTCCTCGCGGGCCGCCGCCCCGACGCCATGGAGCCCGTCGCCGAGCGGCTGCGCGCCCTCGGTGCCGACGTCGCGATCAGCGCCTGGGACGCGACCGACATCGACGGCCACGCCGACGCGGTCAAGGCGGCGTGGGAGGCCGGCGCCGGCGACATCGACTGCGTCGTGCTCGCGGCGGGCGTGCTCGGCGACCAGGACCACCTGGCCGACGACCCGGGCACGGCGGCCGAGCTGATCACCACCAACTTCGCCGGCCCCGCCTCGACCCTGCTGCACGTGGCCCAGCGGCTGCGCGAGCAGGGCCACGGCCGCATCGTCGTGCTCAGCACGGTGGCCGGCGAGCGGGTCCGGCGCTCGAACTTCGTGTACGGCTCGTCCAAGGCCGGCCTCGACGGCTTCTGCCAGGGCCTGGGCGACTCGCTGGCCGGGTCGGGCGTCGTGCTGACGATCGTCCGGCCGGGCTTCGTGCACACCTCGATGACCGAGGGCAAAGATGCCCCGCCGCTGGCCACCACGGCCGACGCCGTGGCCGAGGCCGTGACGGGCGCCCTGGCCTCGGGCAAGGAGGTCGTGTGGGTGCCGGGCACGTTCCGCTACGTCATGTCCGCCTTCCGCCACCTGCCCCGCCCGCTGTGGCGCAAGCTGTCGGCCCGGATGTGACCTGTCGATGAGCGTGCGGTCATGAGCACGACGTCTGCGTCGACCCCCGCGGCGGCGCCCGACGCGCCGGTCCCCCGGCCGGAGGACGCGCCCGCCAAGCGGGGCTCGCTGCCGGCCGGCCTGGTCAAGCTGGCCCGGCCCAAGCAGTGGGCCAAGAACGTGCTGGTGTTCGCGGCCCCCGCGGCCGCGGGCGTGCTGGACAACCGCCAGTGGTTCGTCGACAGCATGTTCGCCTTCGTGTGCTTCTGCCTGGCGGCGGCCGGCACCTACTACATCAACGACGCCCGCGACGTGGAGGCCGACCGGCTCCACCCCAAGAAGTGCAAGCGGCCGATCCCGTCGGGTGTGGTCCCCGTGCCCGTGGCCTACGTGGGCGGCGTGGTGCTGCTGGTCGCCTCGGTCGGGCTGTCCCTGACCGTCAACGCCGGGTTGGCGCTCACGGTCGCCGGCTACATCGCGCTGACGACGGCCTACTCGTCGTTCCTCAAGCAGGTGGCGGTGGTCGACCTGGTGGCCGTGGCCGCCGGCTTCGTGCTGCGGGCCGTCGGCGGGGCCGCCGCCACCGAGATCCCGATCTCGAACTGGTTCTTCATCGTGACGAGCTTCGGAGCCTTGTTCATGGTCACCGGGAAGCGGGCCGCGGAGGCCAAGGAGATGGGCGAGGGCGCCACCGAGTTCCGCCCGGTGCTGGCCGTCTACACGCCCGCCTACACCGCCTACCTGAGGGCGGTGTCGTCCGGCGCGGTCCTGGTCGCCTACTGCCTGTGGGCGTTCGAGAAGGCCGACACCGCCACCGCGGCGATCCCCTGGTACCAGCTGTCGATCCTGCCGTTCGTGATGGCCGTGCTGCGCTACGCCCTCGTGCTGGAGCAGGGCCGGGGCTCGGCCCCGGAGGAGATCGTGCTCGGCGACCGGCCGTTGCAGCTCATCGGCCTCGCGTGGGCCATCGTGTTCGCGATCGGGGTGTACGCACGGTGACGAACGGGCAGGACGTCGAGATGGAGGACGATCCCGGGGCTCGCGAGCTGGTCAGCGGCTGGACCCGCAACCCGGTGACCGCCTCCCACGTGGTGCGGCCGTCCAACCCGGACGAGCTGGCCATGGCGGTCAAGGCCGCGGGCCGCCGGGGCGCCATCGCCCGGGGCCTGGGCCGGGCCTACGGCGACTCGGCCATGAACGCGGGCGGCCTGGTGGTCGACTCGACCGCCGTGTCGGGCCTGCTGGAGCTGGATCACCACGCGGGCACCGCCCGGGTGCTGGCCGGCACGTCCATCGACGACCTGCTGCGGGCCATCGTCCCCCAGGGCTGGTTCGTCCCCGTCACCCCGGGCACCCGCAACGTGACCATCGGCGGGGCCATCGCGGCCGACGTCCACGGCAAGGACCATCACGCCACCGGCAGCTTCGGCGCCCACGTGCGCTCCATGGTGCTGGCCCTGCCCGACGGCACCCGGCGCACCCTGACCCCCGAGCACGACCCCGAGGAGTTCTGGGCCACCTGCGGGGGCATGGGCCTGACCGGCACGGTGGTCGAGGCCACCATCGACCTGCACCCGATCGAGACCAGCCTGCTCAAGGTGGACAGCGACCGGGTCCCCGACCTCGACACCCTGCTCACGCTGCTGGTCGAGGGCGGCCGCGTCCACCGCTACTCGGTGGCGTGGGTCGACTTCCTGGCCAAGGGCCGGTCCTTGGGCCGCTCGGTGCTGGCCCAGGGCGACTTCGCCACCGTCGAGGACCTGCCCCGCCGGGGCCGCCGCAGCCGCGACCCGCTGGCGTACTCCCCGATCGGCGCCCTGCCCGCCCCCCCGTTCGTCCCCAACGGGGTGCTGAACCACCTGAGCATCGCCGCGTTCAACGAGTTCTGGTACCGCAAGGCGCCCCGGGCCCGGCGCGACGAGCTGCAGTCGATCGCCAAGTTCTTCTACCCGCTGGACATGGTGGAGGGCTGGAACCGCATCTACGGGCCCCGCGGCTTCCTCCAGTGGCAGTGCCTCGTCCCCTTCGGCGCCGAGGACGTGTTGCGGGAGATCGTCGAGGCGCTGTCCGGCCACCGGGCGCCCAGCTTCCTGGCCGTGCTCAAGTACTTCGGCGAGGCCGACCCCGGCCCGCTGTCATTCCCCGGCCCGGGCTGGACGCTGGCGCTGGACGTGCCGACGTCGGACGCCGACCTCGGCCCGCTGCTCGACCGGCTGGACGAGCGGGTGCTGGAGGCGGGTGGCCGCCTCTACCTGGCCAAGGACAGCCGCATGCGCCCGGAGATGCTGCCCGCCATGTACCCCCGCCTCGACGAGTGGCGGGCCGTGCGGGACCGGCTCGACCCCGACCGGCGCCTGTCCAGCGACCTGGCCCGGCGCCTCAACCTGCTGGGCTGAGCGTCGCGACCAGGCGGTCGAGGCTCTCGCGGTGATCGCCGCCCGCCGCCAGCGACCTTGCCCGGCTGCCGAGCGCGATCGACAGCGGGATCAGGCCGTGAGGCGGGCGACCAGGCGGTCCAGGCTCTCGCGGTAGTGCGGGAGCAGGGGCTCGCCCGCCAGGCGCAGGGCGGCGTTGTCGAGCACCGAGTTGGCGGGCCTCGGCGCGGGCCGCGGCGGGTCCAGCTCCTCGGTCTTGATGGGGCGGACCTTGGCCGGGTCGTGGCCCGCGCTGGCGAGGATGTCCCGGACGAACTCGTACCAGCTCACGTCGCCCTGGTTGGTCATGTGGAACACGCCGGGCAGGCGGGCCGCAGCCAGGCGGCGGATCCCCACGGCCAGGTCGGCGGTGAAGCTGGGATGGCCCCGCTGGTCGTCGACGAACGCGAGCTCGGGCCGGTCGGCCAGGGCCAGCACGGTCTTGACCATGTTCTTGCCGTGCTCGCCGCACACCCACGACGTGCGCACGATCGAGGCACCCGGGGCGTGGGCGACGACCTCCTGCTCGCCGCCCCACTTGGACCGGCCGTAGACCGACTGGGGGTTGGGCCGGTCCCACTCGACGTAGGGGTCCTCCTTGGTGCCGTCGAACACGTAGTCCGTCGACACGCAGCACAGGTAGGCCCCGACCCGGCGGGAGGCGTCGGCCACCCAGCGGCTGCCGAGGGCGTTGACCCGGTAGGCGGTGTCCGCCTCGGTCTCGCAGGCGTCCACGGCCGTGTACGCGCCCGCGTGCAGCACCACGTCCGGCTGCAGGCCGGTGATGGCCTGGTAGACCGCGTCGCGGTCGCCCACGTCCAGCGTGGCGTGCGTGCCGGCGATGACCTCGTCGCCCTGGGCCTCGCAGTGGATGTGCAGGTCGCGGCCGAGCTGGCCGCCCGCTCCCGTGATCAGGACCCGCATCTACAGGCCCGCCCGCTCCTTCAGCGGGCGCCACCACCACTCGTTGGCCCGGTACCAGGCCACGGTCTCCTCCAGCGCCTCGTCCAAGGTGCGCTGCTTGCGCCAGCCGAGGGCCGTGACCTTGGCGATGTCGACCGAGTAGCGCCGGTCGTGGCCCAGGCGGTCGGGCACGTAGGAGACCATCTCCTCGCCCACGCCGAACAGGCCCAGCAGCTTGTCCACCAGCACCCGGTTGGGCGTCTCGTTGCCGGCGCCGATGTTGTAGATCTCGCCCGGCGCCCCTTCGGCCAGCACCAGCGCGACACCGGCGCAGTGGTCGTCCACGTAGAGCCAGTCCCGCTGGTTCAGGCCGTCGCCGTAGAGCGGGAGCGGCTTGCCGTCGATCAGGTTGGTCGTGAACAGGGGCAGGGCCTTCTCCGGGAACTGGTAGGGCCCGAAGTTGTTGGTGCAGCGGGTGACG
>DATBGF010000496.1:0-1501 GCA_036558145.1 Acidimicrobiales bacterium | reverse complement strand
AGGTGGACCCGCACGACCGCGTCCCACTCGTCCTCGCCGCACGACACCACCATGCGGTCCCGGACGAAGCCGGCGTTGTTCACCAGGACGTCCAGCCGGCCGAAACTGTCGACGGCGGTGGAGATGAGCCGTTGGGCGCCCGACCAGTCCGCCACGTCGTCGCCGTTCACCACGGCCGAGCCGCCCGCGGCGACGATCTCGTCGACCACCTCCCGGGCCGGTGAGGCGGATCCGCCGGTGCCGTCCAGCTCGGCGCCGATGTCGTTCACCACGACGCGGGCGCCCTGGCGGGCAAACTCGAGGGCGTGAGCCCGGCCGAGGCCCCGGCCGGCTCCGGTGACGATGACGACGCGCCCGTCGCAGATCCCGGTCATGGGCCGCATGATGGCACAATCTGACGGGTCGTCAGCTTTTCGAGCAGGAGGGGACGAGACGATGCGCTACGGCGTCACGATGTTCGTCACGGACAAGTCGATCGACGTGGTCGAGCTGGCCCGGGCGACCGAGGAGCGGGGCTTCGCCTCGCTGTGGCTGCCGGAGCACACCCACATCCCCACCAGCCGCAAGACGCCCTACCCGGGGGCGGCCAGCGGCGAGCTGCCCGAGGAGTACTGGCGCTCGCACGACCCGCTCGTGGGACTGGCCGCCGCGGCCGTGGCGGCGCCCACGCTGCGGCTGGGGACCGGCATCCTGCTCGCCGCCCAGCGAGACCCGATCGTCACCGCCAAGGCCGTCGCCTCCCTCGACCACATCTCGGGCGGCCGGGTGTCGCTGGGTGTCGGCTTCGGCTGGAACGTGGAGGAGATGCACGACCACGGCGTCGAGTTCCGGCAGCGCCGGGCCGTCGGCCGCGAGCACGTCCTGGCGATGCAGGCGCTGTGGCGGGACGACGAGGCGTCGTTCGCGGGCGAGCACGTGTCGTTCGGGCCGTCGTGGTCGTGGCCCAAGCCCGCGCAGCGGGACGCCGAGGGCCGCCCCCACGTCCCGGTCCTGGTGGGCGGGGGTGCGGGGCCGCGGGTGTTCGAGGCGGTCGCCGAGTACGGCGACGGCTGGATCCCCATCGGCGGGGCCGGGATGACCCAGGCGCTGCCCCAACTGCGGGAGGCGGTGGCCGCCGCCGGGCGGGACCCGGCCGGGCTGGAGGTGGTCCCCTTCTTCGTCCTCCCCGATCCTGGCAAGCTCGACCACTACGCCGAGATCGGCGTCACCGAGACCGTGTTCGGGATGCCCTCGGCGCCTCGGGACACGGTGCTGCGGGTGCTCGACCGCTACGCCGAGCTGCTAGCCCAGCGGGCGTGAACATCCACCTCGGCCTGTTCGAGTACCTGGCGGTGCTGGCGGCGGTCACCGTCGGCTCGGCGGTGCAGGGCACGCTGGGCTTCGGGTCCAACCTGCTGGCCGTGCCGGTGCTGGCCCTGTTCGAGCCGGCGGCGGTGCCCGCGGCCACCACGATGATGGCGGTGCCCCTGGCCACCACCATGGCGCTGGCCGAGCGGGGCCA
>DATBGF010000495.1:0-3692 GCA_036558145.1 Acidimicrobiales bacterium | reverse complement strand
GGTCCCCTCGAACGTGGCACCGAGTGCGGCCCCGAGGCGCTGGCGCGCCCGGCTGAGGCCCGAGGCGACCGTGCCGGCGGGCAGGCCGAGGGCCTGGGCGATCTCGTCCTGGGTCAGGTCGGCGAGGTAGCGGAGGGCGATGAGGGAGCGCTCGCGCTCGGACAGGCGGGCGACCGCCGCCCACACATGGGCCGCCGGTGGCTCGGGGTCCGTCGCCGAGTCGGGGCGGGCCACGACGTGGGCCTTGCGCCGCTCGGTCCGCAGCCGGCGGAAGCGGCCGCGGCACTCGTTGAGCGCCACGTGCATGATCCAGCCGGCGGGCGAGCGCTTGTCGCGGCGCAGGTCAGGCCAGCGCAGCCAGGCCCGGGCGAACGCCTCGGCCACCGCGTCCTCGGCCATCGCCGGGCGCCCTGTCGCCAGCGCCACGCTGCGGATCAGCGCCTTTGCCTCGGCCGCGTAGAAGCGCTCGAAGTCGGCGAGGTCGTCAGTGCTGTGCACGGCGTCGGCTCCTCATCGCCCTCTCCACGCGTGAGGCCCGGATTTCGTTGCAGCTTGCCCGGGCATACTTGCCTGGTGGGATCGCGGCCGTCGTCCAGCTACCACGAGCTGGTGCCGCCGCGGGCGCTGGCGCCCTGGGTCGAGTGCCTGTGGGTGCACCGCCTGGGCGACGGCGAGGCGCGCTACGACCAGCCGGTGTTCCCCGACGGCCGGGCCGACGTGGTGGCGGTGGGTGACCACGTCGTGCTGGCCGGCCCGGCCACCCGCACCACCACGCTGCGCCTGGCGCCGGGCACGCTGTCCGTCGGGGTGCGGTTCCGGCCCGGCGCCGCGCCCGCGCTGGTGGGCGCCAGCGCCGCCGACCTGCGGGACCTGGACGTGGCGCCCGACGAGCTGTGGGGGCGGACCGGCGCGGCCCTGGCCGCCCGGATCGCGGAGACGCCGGGCTGGCAGGGCCGCCTGCGGGTGATGGCCGAGGTCCTGACCGACCGGCTGCCGCACGCCCGGCCGCCCGATCCCGTCGGCACCGGCATCGCCGCCCTGCTGGCCGAGCGGCCGGACCGGCCGCTGCCGGACCTCGCCGAGGACGTCGGGCTGAGCGAGCGCCAGCTGCGACGCCGGGTCGAGGACGCGGTCGGCTACCCGCCCCGCACCCTGGCGCGGGTGCTGCGGTTCCAGCGGTTCCTGCACGCGGCCCGGGCCGCGGGCCCGGAGCGCAGCCTGGCCCGGCTGGCCGCCGACACCGGCTACGCCGACCAGGCCCACCTCACCCGCGAGTCCCGCGACCTGGCCGGGCTCCCTCCAGGGGCGCTGCTCGACTGGGAGGCGGCGCGCCTGGCCGGGTGATGTCCGGAACGTTCAAGACGCCGTGCGGCCGGGGGCGCACAGTGGCCCCATGGCAACCGTGACACCGCACCTGGACCTGATCGGCATCAACGTGGCGGACATGGCCCGCTCCCTGGCCTTCTACCGCGCCCTCGGCCTGGACATCCCCGCCGACGCCGACACCGCGCCCCACACCGAGCTCGACCTCCCGGGCGGAATGCGCCTGGCGTGGGACACCCTCGACACCATCCGCAGCTTCGACCCCGACTACGTGGTGCCGTCGGGCAGCTCCAGCATCTCCCTGGCGTTCGCCCACGGGTCGCCGGCCGACGTCGACGCCACGTACGAGAAGCTGGTGGCCGCCGGCTACCACGGCCACAAGGCACCGTGGGACGCGTTCTGGGGCCAGCGCTACGCGATCGTCCACGACCCCGACGGCAACACCTGCGACCTGTTCGCCGCCCTGGACGTCTGAGCCCTTGTCACCCCGGCGGGGTGACAAGGGCGGCGCCGGGCGCCGCCTAGCGTGGCGCAGTCATGAGGTCCACGGTGGCGCCGGGAGTGGCGAACCTCTCGTCGTACCAGGCGGGATGGCTGCGCCGCGACCTCGTCGCCGGGCTGGTCCTCACGGCGCTGCTGGTGCCCCAGGGCATGGCCTACGCGGAGCTGGCGGGCCTGCCGGCCATCACCGGCCTGTACACGTCCATCCTCTGCCTGGTCGCCTACGCCGTCTTCGGGCCGTCGAAGATCCTGGTGCTGGGACCGGACTCGTCACTGGGGCCGATGATCGCGGCGACGATCCTCCCGCTGATCGTCGTCGGGGACGACCCGGGCCGGGCCGTGGCGCTGGGCTCGGCGCTGGCCCTGCTCGTCGGGGTCATCATCGCCGCCGCCGGGATCGCCAACCTCGGCTTCGTGGCCGACCTGATCTCCAAGCCCACGATCATCGGGTACATGAACGGCCTGGCCCTGACGATCCTGGTGGGCCAGCTCCCCAAGCTGTTCGGGTTCTCGGTGGACGGCGACGGGTTCCGGGCCGAGCTGGCGGGCTTCGTCCGCGGCGTGGCCGACGGTGAGACGCTGGGCGCCGCCCTGGCCATCGGGCTGTTCGGCCTGGCGCTGATCCTGATCCTGGGCCACTGGCTGCCGAAGATCCCCGGCGTGCTCGCCGCGGTGGTGCTGTCGGTGGCGGCATCGGCCGCGTTCGACCTGGCCGGCCGCGGGGTCGACGTCGTGGGCGTGCTGCCCCAGGGCCTCCCGCCCTTCGCGTTCCCCCGCGTCGGGCTGTCCGACCTCGGGCTGCTCGTGGCCGGCGCGTTCGGCATCGCGCTGGTGTCGCTGGCCGACACGATCTCCACCGCGTCGGCGTTCGCGGACCGCAGCGGGGACGAGGTCGACGGCCGCGGCGAGATGATCGGCATCGGTGCCGCCAACCTCGCCGCCGGGCTGTTCCAGGGCTTCCCGGTCAGCACCAGCGGATCCCGGACGGCCGTGGCCGAGCAGGCCGGGGCCAAGACCCAGGTCACGGGGCTCGTGGGCGCGGCGTCGATCGCCCTGATCCTGCTGTTCCTCCCCGGCCTGCTGCAGGACCTGCCCCAGCCGACGCTGGCGGCCGTGGTGATCGCCGCGTCGCTGTCGCTGACCGACGTCCCCGAGACGCTGCGGTTGTACCGCGTGCGCCGCACCGAGTTCCTGCTGAGCCTGGCGGCGTTCCTCGGTGTCGTGCTGCTCGGCGTCCTGCCCGGGATCGCCGTGGCGGTGGCCCTGTCGATCGGCAACGTCTTCCGGCGGGCGTGGTGGCCGTACCAGACGACGCTGGGGCGGGTCCCCGGACTGGCCGGGTACCACGACGTCACCAGCTATCCGCAGGCACGGCTGCTGCCGGAGTGCGTGATCTTCCGGTTCGACGCGCCGCTGTTCTTCGCCAACTCCCGGACGTTCCGCGAGCAGATCCGCGGGATCGCCGCCCGGGAGCCCCGACCCCGGTGGATCATCGTGGCGGCCGAGCCCATCACCGACGTGGACACCACCGCGGCCGACATGCTGGAGGAGCTGGACAAGGAGCTCAACGCCCGGGGCATCAGCCTGGTCATCGCCGAGATGAAGGACCCGGTCCGCCGCAAGATCGAGCGCTACGAGCTCACCGAGACGATCAATCCCGAGCACTTCTTCCCCACCATCACGCAGGCCGTGAAGGCCTACCAGCGGGAGTCCGGAACCGAGTGGCAGCCACCGACCTCCTAGTTGCCGCCCGCGGCGGGGACGAGACCGCGTTCGCCGGCCTGGTCGAGCCGCACCGGCGCGAGCTGCGGGTGCACTGCTACCGGATGCTGGGCTCACTCGAGGACGCCGAGGACCTGGTCCAGGAG
>DATBGF010000494.1:0-1562 GCA_036558145.1 Acidimicrobiales bacterium | reverse complement strand
CGCCCTGGTGGCCCACCCGGTCCATGCGTGCCCGGACCGCGACCGTCACCTGCGCTCGGCCGCCCAGCGGGTGCGGGCCCGGCGCGAGCTCGACGACATGCGGCGGGAGGTCCGCACCCGCACCGGGTCGCTGGCCCGCCGGTTCGACCGGGTGCTGCGGCTGCTGGAGGCGTGGGGCTACCTCGACGGCTGGGCGCTGACCGAGCGGGGCCAGGTGCTGGCCCGCACGTACCACGAGTCCGACCTCCTGGTGGCCGAGGCCATGATGTCGGGCCTGCTCGACGGCCTGGCTCCCGCCGAGCTGGCCGCCCTGGTGTCGACGTTCACCTACGAGCACCGGGGCCCGGGCGTGCCGCCGCCGCCCTGGTTCCCGTCCCGGCGGGTCCGGGCCCGCTGGACCGAGCTGGAGCGCCTGGCCGACGACCTGCGGGCCGACGAGGAGGCGGCGGGCCTGCCCCAGACCCGGCCGCCGGATCCCGGCTTCGCCGCCCTGGCCCATGCCTGGGCCGCGGGCGAGCCGCTGGGCGACGTGCTGAGCGACGAGGAGCTCTCGGGCGGCGACTTCGTCCGCAACGTCAAGACGCTGATCGATCTGGTCCGCCAGGTGGGCGACGTGGCCCCCGATCCGGAGACGGCCCGGTCCGCCCGCCAGGCGGCCGACGGCCTGCACCGCGGCGTGGTGTCGGTGTCCTCGACGCTCGACGAGGTGGTGGGCGACCAGATGCCGCACGACGCGCCGTGACGGTCCGCAAGGGCGAGACCTGGGGCGAGGCGGGCGGCCTGCCGCCGGACGCGGTCGTGGTGGCCGACGACGCCGAGGCCCGCCGGGTCGTCGAGGCCGCCCGCCGGGCCGGCGAGGCGCCGCCGCCGCTGGCGCTGGCGGGCGGGGACCTGTGCCGCACGCTGGGCGGCCGGGGCGACCGGGGGCGCTGGGAGCGGGGCGAGGCCGTGCGCGTGCCGGTCGACCTGGGCTCGGTGCTGGTGGACGGCCGCCAGTTCTGGTTCGTCGCCCACCTGGTGGCCCGGCGCTCGTGGTGGCGGGGCCGGCTGGTGGCGGCCATGAACGCCCAGTTCCTGGGACCGTGGGACGTGGCGCCCCGGGCCCATCCCGGCGACGGCCTGCTGGACGTGGTGGACGCGGCTGCCGGCCTGTCGCTCGTCGACCGGCTCAAGGCCCGGCGCCGGCTGCCCACGGGCGGCCACGTGCCCCACCCGCAGATCACCGTGACCCGGCGCCCCGCGGTGCAGCTGGAGCTGGCGTCGCCCACCCCGGTGTGGCTCGACGGCGAGACGGTGGGTGAGGCCCGCCACCTGTCGCTGCGGCTGGAATCCGACGCGCTCACCTGCATCGTCTAGAACAAGCGGCCATGCGTGCCTGGATCCTCGACGAGTCGCCCGGGACCTACCGGGAGGGCGAGATCGCCGACCCCGGGGTCGGCCCGGGCGACGTGGCTGTCCGTCCCGTGGCGAGTGCCCTCAACCACATGGACCTGTGGCTCACCCGCGGCCTGCCCCGCCCGCACCTGCCGCACGTCCCGGGGTGCGACGTGGCCGGCGTGGTC
>DATBGF010000493.1:0-12143 GCA_036558145.1 Acidimicrobiales bacterium | reverse complement strand
AGGCGGTGGCGAGTGAGTGCCGGGGTCTGCGGGGGGTATCGGCCTGCCTGCCCCAGGGTGGTGCTGCGGCGCACGCGCCGGGTCGCTAGGGGGCGGCGGGGGTGCGCGGGGGGCGGGCGTGGGCGCTCATGGCGGCCCTGGCCGCGCTCGCGATTGATGCCTCGGCGCTAGGGGCGGCCGGCAGGGGGTGGGCACTTGTCGCCCTGGGGTGGGCGGGGTTGGGGCAGGATGGCACGGGCTGGAGGTGTGCCATGACCTATTCGATCGTCGCTCGTGATCCTGCGACGGGTGAGCTGGGGATCGCGGTGCAGACCTGCTTCTTCGGGGTTGGGTCGATCGTTCCCTGGGCTCGGCCGGGGGTGGGGGCGGTGGCGACTCAGGCTATGGCGGAGAAGGCTTATGGGCCTCGGTGTCTGGATGCGCTCGAGGCGGGGGTGGATGCCGAGGAGGCGCTGGGGCGGGCTCAGGGGCTCGATCCGATGGCTGTCGTGCGGCAGGTTGCCGTGATCGGGACTAGTGGGGGGCCGGCGGTCGCTACCGGGCAGATGTGCTTCGATCATGCTGGCCATGTCGTGGGGGACAGCTACTCGGCGCAGGCGAACATGATCAGCACGCCTGACGTGTGGGGGGCTATGGCGAGCGAGTACGAGCAGGCGAGCGGGCCGTTGGCGCGGCGGCTCTTTGCCGCGCTCGAGGCGGGGGAGGCTGCCGGTGGGGACGCGCGGGGGCGCATGTCGGCGGCGCTGCTGGTCGTGCAGGGGCAACCTAGTGACGAGCCCGGTGGGGGAGTCGTCGTCGATCTGCGGGTCGACCGTAGCGACGACCCCTTGGGTGAGCTTGGGGCGTTGCTCGACGCGGCTGACGCATTCGCGGCCTACGAGCGTGCCTCCGACCAGTTGTTCGGTGGGGACCCGGGGGCGGCGCTCCGCACCATCGACCAGGGGCTTGGCTTGCTGCCTGGGGAGGAGAACTTGCGCTTTCTGCGGTGCGGGGCCCTCGTGGCATCGGGGGCGGTCGACGATGGCGTGGCTGAGCTCCGGGCGCTCGTCGCCGGGCGGCCCAGCTGGGAGGTCATCGTGCGCAGCTTCGCTGGCAAGGGGTTGCTGGCCCTGCCTGTGGGGATGACGATCGACGACGCGTTGGCATGAGGCGGGGTGGGGTCAGGACGGCTGCGTGGAGCGGGCTAGCAGGGCGTTGACCACGGCGGCCGCGTCTGCCGCGCCGTCGACTGTGACGGCGAACGCGCGGGAGTCCGTCAGGCGCAGCTCCAGGGCCTCGCCTCGGCGCAGCACCCAGGCGGCACGGCCCGCCAGGTGCAGGCTGCCCCGGTAGCCCCAGCCGCCCCAGTCAACCGGGCGGAGCTCGATCGCCCGGGCGGACTCGATCTCCTCCAGCGGCAGGGTCACCCGGGGCCAGCCGACCGGGGAGGACACCCGCACGCCCTGGACGCCGGCGGTCACGTGGACCTCGCCCAGGAGCAGGATCGACAGGCCCGCCAGCGCGCAGATCGCCGCCACCCACAGGGCGGTGAGCACCGCGGCCACGATCGCCGCCACCGCCAGGGCGGCCGCGATCGCCAGCGGCCAGCGGGCGTGCCCCGTGCCCACCCAGCCGGCCCGCTCGCCGGGGCGGAGGGCCAGGCCGGCGGCCTGCGGGCCGGTGCCAGCGAGTGCGTCGGGGGCGTCCGGGGCGCCCAGGCGGATCGGGCCCAGCGCGATGGCCGCCCCCCAGCCCGCGGCGATCAGCGCGACGACCGAGGCCAGCGCCCAGACGAGCGGCAGCTCGGCGTCCTGCCACGACGCTGCGCCCGCGTTGGCGACCACGACGCCGAGCGACAGGACCGCGAAGAGGGCCCCTAGCCCGGCCGCGAAGGCGCCCGCCAGCGCCGGGCCGGCCGGGACCGGGCCCTTCGCCCGGCTCCCGCGGACGTGGGTGGCCACGGCCGCCAGCACCAGCGCGGCTGCCACGGCCGGCACGACGACCAGCGCCAGCGCCAGGGCCGGCGAGGTGTGGCCGTCGGGGTCGCCGGTGAGGCCCCAGTGGGTGGCGACCGGGTCGGGCAGATCGGACCAGGCGACCAGCCACGGCACGGTCGCCACCAGGACGATCGCCGCCGGCAGCAGCAGGCCGACGCCCACGTCCTGCAGGGTTCCACGGGTGCGGGCCATCACATGACCTCCTCGAGCAGCGCGACCACTTCGTCCCGCGCCATGCCGACCCGGCGGGCCTCGGCCGCCAGGGCGGCGGCTGCGGTGATGACCCGGGCCCGGCCGCCGGCGGCCTCCCGGACGATGACCCCCCGGCGGCGGCGCATGTCCACGAGGCCCTCGTCCCGCAGGTCGCCGTAGGCCCGTAGGACCGTGTGCATGTTGACGTCGAGGGCCTCGGCCAGCTCCCGGGCGGGCGGCAGCCGGTCGCCGGGCCCGAGCCGGCCCTCGGCGAGGGCGCCCCGCACCTGCGCCGCGATCTGGCGGAACAGGGGCGCGCTGTCGGCGGGGTCGACTCGGAACAGCATTGTTCTAGTTATATCCGAACAATTGGAAAAGAGGCAACGCGCCTCGGCGGCGTCCTAGAGGTCGTCCGGCGCCGCGGCCCGCCACGACTCGGTCACGAGCTCGGTGAGCTCGTCGACGTCGACCGCCGCCAGCCGGACGAGCAGGCGCGACGAGTCGGGCCCGTAGTGCGGCGTGGTGAAGAACTTGTCGGGCTCGCCCGCGACGAGCGCGTCCCGTTCGAGCGGGCTCTCGACGGAGAGGCTCACGCTGGCGTGGTCCTTCCAGATCCCGGCGAAGCCCCGACCCCGGACCTTGAACGAGGGCCGGCCGCCGTAGCCGGGCCGCTCCTCGGTCCCGGGCAGCGCCAGTGCGATGCGCCGCAGGTCGTCCTCGGTGGCCACCTGCGTGTGTCTACTCGTCTCGACCGGGGACTGCCGGTGCGGCTAGGCAGGGGGACCGGACGACGGGCGAAGGGACCGGGTGTGGACGAGCGACGGGGTGTGCGGGCGCTGGCGGTGGCGGGCGTGCTGGTGGTGGCGGCGATGCTGGCCGCCGGGTGCGGTGGGGACGACGACGGCGGCGATGCCGCCGCGCCCCAGTCCGGTGAGCGTGAGACGACGACGACGGCGCCCGCCGAGCCGCTCCAGATCCTCGTGACCAACGACGACGGCGTCGAGGCCGAGGGCATCGACGTGCTGGTCGAGGCGCTCCGGGCCGTCGACGGCGTCGAGGTCACCGTCGTGGCGCCCGCCGACCAGCAGAGCGGCACCGGGGGCAGCGTGACCGAGGGACCGGTCGAGACCAGCGAGACCACCACCGCCAGCGGCTACGAGGCGCGGGCGGTCGCCGGCTTCCCGGCGGACACGATCCGGGTGGCCTTCGACGAGCTGGCCCTGACGCCGGACCTGGTCGTGTCGGGCATCAACGAGGGCCAGAACCTCGGCCCGGTGGTCGACATCTCCGGGACCGTCGGCGCGGCGCGGGCCGCGGCGCGCCGGGGCGTGCCGGCCCTCGCGGTCAGCCAGGGCCTCGGCCAGGATCTCGACTACGACGTCGCCGCCGGCCTGGTCGTGGACTGGCTCAACGACAACATGGACGCGCTGCGGGCCGGCGAGGTGCCGGCGGACACGGTCAACAACCTCAACGTGCCGACCTGTGACACCGGCGAGCTGCGGGGCCAGGTCGAGGTGGCCTCGGCCACCGGCGGCAACCCTCTCAGCCCGTCGGACTGCACCTCCACCGCAGAGGGCGCCACCGACGACGTGACCGCCTTCGCCAACGGGTACGCCACCCTGACCGAGGTCCCGCTCGAACCGGCCGCGTAGCCCGGTTGGGGACCAAGGTCCCTACCCATGGTGCCCGTCGACCGCTATCTGTGATCCCCGTCTGCTGCTGACAGGGACACATGTGACGGGCGACAGGAGTGCGACATGGAACGAGACGACCTCTACACCCTGATCCACAAGGTGCTGCGCAAGGGTCTGTTCGACCTCTGCGTGCGGGCCGGGACCACGGACTACGGCGATCCGGCCGCGGTGAAGGAGCTGGACGCCGCCTGGCACCGGTTCGACCTGTTCCTGCGCTCGCACTCCGCGCACGAGCGCGATCTCATCCATCCCGCGCTGGGCGCGCTCGACCCGGGCGGCACCGAGGTCGTGGACGCCGAGCACGACCGCGTGCACGAGCTCCTCGACCGGGTCGAGGCCCAGCTCGCCGCCATCGCGGCCGAGCAGGACGCCACCGTGGCGCGACGCCGGGGCCTCGAGCTCTACCGGGCGCTCAACCGCCTGGCCGGGACCGCGCTCCCGCACTTCGACGCCGAGGAGACCGAGCTGATGCCGCGCCTGTGGGCGCTGCTGTCCGACGCGCAGATCGCGGCCATCCGTGGGGCGATCATGGGCTCGATCCGGCCGGAGGAGGCCGCCTACACCGTCGAGCTGGCCGCCGGGGCACTGAACCCCCAGGAGCTGGAGATGATCCGGGCCAACGCCGCCGCCGTGGAGCTGGCCGCCAGCAACTGAGCGGGCCGGAGGCGGGCCGGCGGGGCGACGCCGCGGACCGGGGGTCGTAGGGTGAGGAGCGGCCGGCGGAGCAGCTGATGGTCACCACGCTCACCACGACCCCCGCCGCCGACGGCTTCCACATGCCCGGAGAGTTCGAGCCGCACCGGGGCACCTGGATGGTGTGGCCGGAGCGGCCGGACAACTGGCGGCTGGGCGGCCACCCCGCCCAGCAGGCGTTCGGGGCCGTGGCCGAGGCGATCGCCGAAGCGGAGCCGGTGACGATGGCCGTGTCCCACCGGCAGTACGCGCACGCCCGGGCGATCCTGCCCGACGCGGTCCGGGTCGTGGAGATGTCCAACGACGACTCGTGGGTGCGCGACACCGGCCCCACCTTCGTGGTCGACGGCCACGGCGGGCTGCGCGGCGTCGACTGGCCGTTCAACGCCTGGGGCGGCCTGGTCGATGGCCTCTACTTCCCGTGGGACCGGGACGACGCCGTCGCCCGCAAGGTGCTCGAGATCGAGGGGGCGGCCCGCTACCGGGCGCCGCTCGTGCTCGAGGGCGGATCCATCCACGCCGACGGCGACGGCACCGTCTACACGACCCGGGAGTGCCTGCTCTCGGCGGGCCGCAACCCCGGTCTCAGCCAGGCCGAGATCGAGGCCCAGGTCCTGGCCCACACGGGCGCCGAGAAGCTGATCTGGCTGGACCGGGGGGTGGTGAACGACGAGACCAACGGGCACGTCGACAACCTGGTCTGCGTCGCGGCTCCGGGCGTCGTGCTGTTGACCTGGACCGACGACGCCTCCGATCCCCAGCACGAGATCTCCCTGGACGCCCGCCGTTCCCTGGAGGCGACCACCGACGCCCGCGGCCGGTCGATCGAGGTCGTGCTGCTGCCGTCGCCGGGGCCGGTCCTCGTCACCGACGAGGAGGCGCAGGGCGTCGAGGCGGCCGAGGGCACGCGGCCCCGCAGCCCGGGCGACCGCCTGCCTGGGTCGTACGCGAACGCCTACCTGTGCAACGGCCGGGTCGTGCTGCCGCTGCTCGATCCCCGCTACGACGACCAGGCTCGGGACGTCTACGCCAAGGCGTGCCCCGACCGCCAGGTCGTCGGCGTAGCCGCCCGGGAGATCCTCCTCGGTGGCGGCAATATCCACTGCATCACGCAGCAGGTCCCTGCCTAGCCGGGCCGCTCCAGCGTCCACACCAGCAGGAACGGGAGCCCCTCGAACGCCTGGCGGACCGCGTCGGGCACCACCGGGTAGGCGGGGTTGGTCGTGATCGCGACCTCCGGGACCAGCGGCTCGCGGCACTCCCGGATCGCCAGGCCGGCGCCGAGGATGGCCCGCGTGTAGGTGCTCACCGGGTGGACGAGGTTGCGGACGTAGTGCAGCTCGAACCCGTCGCTCGCCATCGGGAAGACGGCCGCGCCGCCGAAGCTCGTGTAGAGCGGATGCATGTCGGAGGCGATGACCGTGCCGCCGGGGCGGACCACGCGTCCGAACTCGGCGAACACCGGCGCCAGATCGGCCACGTGGGTGAGCGCGAGCGAGCACACCACGACGTCGACCGCCGCGTCCTCGACCGGCAGCGCCGCCAGGTCCCCGACCCGGAAGTCGCCGCCCGGGACCTTGGCCTCGGCCCGGGCCAGCATCGTGCGGTTGGCATCGACGCCGATGACCTCGAAGCCCCGATCGGCCAGGTGGCGGCTGTGCCGTCCGGTGCCGCAGGCGGCGTCGAGCGCGACGCCCGCGGCCGGGAGGGCGGCCAGCAGGTCGTGCACCACGGCCTCGTCCGCCTCCACCGCCGGGTTGGGGCCGTCGTAGTTCTCGGCCCAGGCGTCGTAGCCCGACGCGAGGTCGTGCTCGACCACGGGGATCCGCAGGTCGTTGGGGAACTGGTCGATGCTGCCGACCACGCGGCTCACGTCGTCGAGCCGGTCCCGCACGGCCGACGGGCGGGTCACGCACTGGCGCATCGCGGCCATGCCGGCGACGGCGGTGAAGTACTGCGCGGCGACCATCTCGTCGCGTCGCTCGACCATCGCCGGCAGTCTTCCATCCGCCCTGGCGGCGAGGGGAGCGGGTTAGGGCGTCATGCCGTGGGGGTGACCACGATCTTGCAGTGCTGCTCGGGGTCGCCGAGCGCCTCGAACGCCCACCCGACCTGGTCGAGGCCCACCGCGGCGGTGACCATGGGAGCCACGTCGATCTCGCCCTCGGCGATCGAGCGGAGGCTGGCGCCGAACTCCATCGGGTCGTAGCCCAGCACGAACTGGAGGTTGAGCTCCTTGGCGATGCCGTAGAACGGCGTGACGGTGTCGTCCTCCATGCACACGCCGACCACGACGATCCGGCTCTGGGCCGGCGCCATGCGCAGGATGTCGTCGATGATGCCGGGGACCCCGATGGCCTCGAATGCCACGACGGGCCGGCCCTGCCCGACCCGGCCGTAGGCGGCCCACGCCGTCTCCTCGCGCGGGTCCACCGCCTCGTCGGCGCCGAGCGTCAGCGCCAGCGCCCGCCGGGCCGGGGAGAAGTCGGCGGCGACGATCGGGGCCACGCCGCGGAGCTTCAACGCCGCGATCACGGCCAGCCCCACCGGGCCGGCCCCGAGCACGACCGCGCCGTCGCTCGTGCCGATCTGGGACCGGTTCACGGCGTGCAGGCCCACGGCCATCGGCTCGGCCAGCGCCGCGTGGCGGGCGTCGAGCCCGTTGGGCACCTCGAGCAGCAGGGGAGCGCTGAGCAGCATCCGCTCCGCGTAGCCGCCCAGCACCTCGTTGCTGTAGACGATCGGCCGGATCGCCGACGCGCTGACGAGCATCGGGATCGACGTCACCAGGGTGCCGGCCGGGAACGTGTCGGTGTCCGGCCCCGCGTCGAGGACCTCGGCCGCGAACTCGTGGCCCATGAACACGTCGCGCTCGAGGTCGACCTCCGGCGCGGGCTCGCCGAGGACGGGCATGCCCTCGATCTGGCGGCCCACCTCCAGCGCCTTGTGGCCGTGGCGGGCGAAGTGCAGATCGGAGCCGCAGATCCCGCAGGCCTTCACCTCGACGAGCACCTGGCCCGCGCCGGGAACCGGCTCGGCGACATCGTCCCGCACCACCATCTGACCCCGGCTGAGAACCGCCGCGCGCATCTTGCCTCCTGCTCGACCCGACACTGCTATCGGTCCGACCTTAGCTGCCTGGGCCGGACGCAAGCAGCTGTGAAACCGGAAACCGACACCAATGTCGACACGTTGACGAAACGTCCACTAGGTTGCGGACCGTCTACGTCGATGCGTTTCGCTAGGGGGACAAGGTGGCACACGAATTCCTGTCCGACGGGTGGTTCGAGGCGGTCGACGCGCTCGGTCCGCCGCCGGCACCGGCGGGTCCCGACCCGGGCCCGATCAACCTGGTGGTGACCGGCGCCCAGGGCGGCGACGTCGAGCTGCACTTCGCGTCCGGCGCCATGGTGCGGGGCCTGGACGAGTCCGCCCCGACCACGCTGACGACGCCCTACGAGGTCGCCAAGGCGCTCTTCGTCAAGCGCGACCAGCAGGCGGCGATGCAGGCGTTCATGTCGGGCCAGATCAAGGTCACGGGCGACATGAGCAAGATCATGTCGATGGGCAACGCGGCGCCGACACCCGAGCAGGAGGCGTTCTCCCAGCAGGTGCTCGAGCTCACCGAGCTCTGACCCCGCGTCGACAACCGTGTCGGAAACCGGCCTCCGGGTAGCCGTCGTCGGCGGCGGCATCGGCGGCCTGGGCAGCGCGCTCGCGCTGGCCCGGGCCGGCCACCACGTGACCCTGCTGGAGCGCGACGACCTCCCCGCCCGCGCCGATCCGGACGAGGCGTTCCGGGCCGAGCGGCGCGGGGCGCCCCAGTCTCATCAGACCCACGGGTTCCTCGCCCGCATCCAGGTGCTGCTGCGCGACCGGTTCCCGGACGTGATGGAGGACCTGCTGGCCGTCGGGTGCACGACGATGTCGGGCACTGCCAACCTGGGCGAGCCCCGGCCCGGGGACGAGGACCTGGCGGTCCTCATCGTCCGGCGCACGACGCTCGACTGGGTCCTGCGTCGGGCGGTGGTCGCCGAGCCCGGCGTCGAGGTCCGGACCGGCGTGGCGGTCGCGGGCCTGGTGGTCGAGCCGGCCGAGCCGGAGGGCGGACCACCCGCCGTCCGTGGCGTGCGGCGGGGGGACGGTGGCGTCCTCGACGCCGACCTGGTCGTGGTGGCCGGGGGCCGCCGCTCACCCCTGCCCGCCTGGCTGGCGGACGGTGGGATCACGATCCCGGAGGAGGTCGTCGAGAGCGGCCTGATGTACTTCAGCCGCTGGTACCGGTTCCCCCACGGGCCCCAGGCGCTGACGGACCCGAAGCTGGGCGGCGACCTCCGCTACGTGAAGTTCCTCGGCGTGCCCGGCGACGGCGACACGCTGTCGGTCACGCTGGCCGTGCGCACGAGCGACAGCGACCTGCGGGCCGCGCTGGCCGCCGCCGACCGGTTCGACCTGGCCTGCCGGCTGCTCCCCGGCCCCGACCAGTTCTTCGCCGACGGGCCCCTGGAGCCGTTGACCGGCGTCATGCCGATGGGCGGGCTGCTCAACCGCCTCCGCCGCTTCGTCGACGGCAGCGGGCGCCCGCTCGTCACCGGCGTCCACGCGGTCGGCGACGCCCACACCTGCACGAACCCGCTCTACGGCCGGGGCTGCTCGCTGGCGATGGTCCAGGCGGTGCTCGTGGCCGACGCGCTCGCCGAGCACCCGGACGACCCCGTCGCCCGGGCCGCGGCCTACGAGGCGGCCTGCGCCCGCGAGGTCGAGCCCTGGTTCCACAACGCGGTGGAGATGGACCGGGCGGGCGCCGACCCGACCGGATCGGGGAGCGCGGCGGGGCTGGCCGGGTCCGAGCAGGGCCGGGCCATGGCCGCGGTGTTCGTGGCCGCGGCCACCGACCCGGTGATCGGCCGGGCGCTGGGCCGGCTCTGGAACCTGCTGGACACCCCGGCCGGGATGATGGCCGACGCCGAGGTCATGGCCCGCATGGCCGAGGTGATGGCCCACCCCGAGGACTACCCGGTGCCGGACCCGGAAGGCCCCACCCGCGAGGCGCTGCTGGAGGCGCTCGCCCACCCGGAGGAAGCGCTGCATGCCTGAGGACCACGTCCGTTCCCGCACCGTGTCGACCAACGGCGTCGACCTCCACGTGGTCGAGGCGGGGGAGGGGCCGGTCGTGCTGCTGGCCCACGGCTTCCCCGAGCTGGCGTACTCGTGGCGCCACCAGCTGCCGGCCCTCGCGGCCGCCGGCTACCGGGCCGTCGCTCCTGACCAGCGGGGCTATGGCCGGACGACCTGTCCCGACCTGATCGAGGACTACGACATCCACCACCTGGTCGGCGACCTGGTCGGCGTGCTCGACGACCTGGAGGCCGAGGACGCGGTGATCGTGGGCCACGACTGGGGCTCGATGGTCGTCAGCCACATGGCGCTGCTGCACCCCGAGCGGGTGCGCGGGCTGGTGAACATGAGCGTCCCCCACCTGACGCGGGGCGGCATGGCCCCGATCGCCGCCATGCGCAACGTCATCGGCGACAACTTCTTCTACATCGTCTACTTCCAGGAGCCGGGCGCCGCCGACGCGGAGCTGGGCGCCGACCCCGCCCGGACGATGCGCCGCCTGCTGGCCGGCGCGGCGCTGCGCTCCGACGCGGCGCCTGACCCCGCCCAATTCGCCAACGACGGGCGCGGCTTCGTCGAGCGGATGCCGGAGCCCGAGGGACTGCCGGACTGGCTGTCGCAGGCCGAGCTGGACCTCTACGTCGAGGAGTTCCGCCAGACCGGCTTCACCGGCGGCCTGAACTGGTACCGCAACCTGGACCGGAACTGGGAGACGACGCCGCAGCTGGACGGGGCGAAGGTGCCGATGCCGTCGCTGTTCGTGGGCGGCACCCTGGACCCGGTCCTGATGATGTCGCCGCCCGCCGTGGCCCACCCCTCGCTGGCCGATCACCGGGGCGACGTCGTGGTCCCCGGCGCCGGTCACTGGGTCCAGCAGGAAGCCCCGGACGAGGTGAACGCGGCCCTCGTCGGCTTCCTCGACGCCGTCTGCCGCGACGGGAGCTGACATGAGCGCACCGCCCCTCCGCTTCGGCGTGTTCTTCGCGCCGTTCCACCCCGTCGGCCAGAGCCCCACGCTGGCCCTGGAGTACGACCTCGAGCGGACCGTCGCCCTCGACCGGCTGGGGTACGACGAGGCCTGGTTCGGCGAGCACCACTCCGGCGGCTACGAGATCATCGGCTCGCCGGAGATCTTCATCGCGGCCGCCGCCGAGCGGACCAGGCACATCCGGCTGGGCACCGGCGTGACCTCGCTGCCCTACCACCACCCCTGGCTGGTGGCGGACCGCTGGGTGCTGCTCGACCACCTGACCCGTGGTCGTGTGATCTTCGGCGCGGGCCCCGGGGCCCTGCCCAGCGACGCGTTCGTCATGGGCATCGACCCCGTCGAGCAGCGCCGCATGATGGAGGAGTCGCTCGAGGCGATCCTCGCCCTGTTCCGCAGCGACGAGCCGGTCGACCGGGAGACGGACTGGTTCACGATGCGGGAGGCCCGCCTGCAGGTCCGGCCCTACACCAGCCCGCACCCCGAGGTGGCGGTGGCGGCGATGGTGACGCCGTCGGGCCCGCGCTTGGCCGGCCAGCAGGACGTGTCGCTGCTGTCGCTGTCCATGTCGGTGGCCGAGGGCTTCGCGGCCATCGGCCAGGCCTGGGACGTGGTCACCGAGCAGGCCGCCCGGCACGAGCGCCCGGCCCCGGACCGTCGGACCTGGCGGGTGCTCGGCGCCATGCACATCGCGGAGACCCGCGAGCAGGCGATCGAGGACTGCACCTACGGCCTCCACGACTTCGCCGCCTACTTCGGCGGCGGGGCGGGGTTCGTGCCGCTGGCCGCCAGCGTCGACGGCCAGCCGGCCACCCCGAGGGCGATGGCGGAGGCCTACGCCGAGTCGGGCCAGGCCGTCATCGGCACGCCGGACGACGCCATCGCCTACATCGAGCGGCTGCTCGACCAGTCCGGCGGGTTCGGCACGTTCCTGCTGCTGGGCCACGACTGGGCCTCGCCCGAGCGCACGCTGAACAGCTACCGGCTGTTCGCCCGCGAGGTCATCCCGCACTTCCAGGGCCAGCTGGCCGCGCCGCAGGTGTCGCACGAGTGGGCGACCGGCAAGCGCAACGAGCTGTTCGGCCGGGCGGGCCAGGCCATGCTGAACGCCATCACCGCCCACGTCGACGAGAAGGCCGGCAACGGGGGAGGGGCGCGCTGAGCCCCGATCTCGACTCCTTCCGGGACGAGGCCGTCGCGTTCCTGGACAAGGCCCAGGCCGCGGGGACCGCCTGCCCGGCCTACGGCGCCATCCTGCCGCCGGCCCTCCACGACCAGGCCCGGGCCTGGCAGCGGGAGATGGCGGACGGCGGTTTCGCCGGGCTGCACTGGCCGGTCGAGCACGGCGGCCGCGGGCTCAGCCGGGCCCACACCGGGGTGTGGCTGGAGGAGTGCGCCCGGGCCCAGGTCCAGCCCTACCTCAACCTGCAGGGCCTGGTGCTGGCAGGCGAGGCGATCCTGCGGTCGGGGAGCGACCGCCAGCGC
>DATBGF010000492.1:0-3437 GCA_036558145.1 Acidimicrobiales bacterium | reverse complement strand
TCCGGCGGCACCCGGCTCGGCGAGGGCCTGCGGCGCTTCAACGACCGCTGGGGCGTGCGGGGCCTGGCCCGGGGCTCGGTGGTGGTGATCCTGTCGGACGGCTGGGACCGGGGCGATCCCACGGTGCTGGGCGAGGAGCTGGCCCGGCTGAGGCGGGTCGCCTACCGGCTGGTGTGGGTCAACCCGCTCAAGGCGTCGCCCGGCTACGCCCCCCTGGCCCGGGGCATGGCCGCGGCCCTGCCGCACGTGGACGAGTTCGTGGAGGGCCACTCGGTGGCGTCGCTGGAGGCGCTGGCCGAGGTGATCGCCCGATGACGGCCCGATGAGGGAGGGATGCAGCGCATGAGAGACCTGCTCGACGATCTGGACCGCTGGCGCGCCGAGGGAGTCGGCGTCGCCATCGCCCGGGTGGTGGACCTGGACGGCTCGGGGCCCCGGCTGCCCGGCGCGGCCATGGCCGTGAACGAGCGCGGCGAGGTGGTGGGCTCGGTCTCGGGCGGCTGCGTCGAGGGCGCGGTGGTCACCGAAGCGCTGGAGGTCCTGGAGACGGGCGAGCGCAAGATGGTCACGTTCGGCTACAGCGACGCCGACGCCTTCGCCGTGGGCCTGACCTGCGGCGGGATCATCCACCTCTACGTGGAGCCCCTCGACTGGTGAGCGGCGACCCGTCCCTGTACGACGACCTGGCCGCCGCGGTCCGGTCCGATCAGCCGGTGGCGCTGGCCACGGTGATCGCGGGCCCCGGCGCGGGCGCCAAGCTGCTGGTGCGCCCGGGCCTCGCGCCCGAGGGCTCGCTGGGTGATGCCGACCTCGACCGGGTGGTGGCCCGCGACGCCCTGGGCGAGCTGGCCGCGGGCACGAGCGCGGTGCGCCACTACGGCGAGCACGGCGAGGCCCGCGAGGCGGTCGTGGCCGTGTTCGTGGAGAGCTTCGCCCCGCCGCCCCGCATGCTGGTGTTCGGCGCGGTCGACTTCACCGCCGCCCTGGTCAAGGTGGCCAAGGTGCTCGGCTACCGGGTCACCGTGTGCGACGCCCGCGAGGTGTTCGCCACCCGGGCCCGGTTCCCGCAAGCCGACGAGGTGGTGGTCGACTGGCCCGACCGGCTGCTGGGCCAGGTGGGCGCGTCCCTGACCACCCGGGACGTCGTGTGCGTGCTGACCCACGACGCCAAGTTCGACGTCCCCGCCGTGGTGGCGGCCCTGAAGACCGACGTGGGCTACATCGGGGCCATGGGCAGCCGGCGCACCCACGCCGACCGGGTCAAGCGCCTGCTGGAGGCGGGCGTGGACCACGCCGCGCTGGGGCGCATCCGGGCTCCCGTCGGCCTCGACATCGGCGCCCGCACGCCGGAGGAGACAGCGGTGTCCATCTGCGCCGAGATCATCGCCCACCGCACGGGGCGGGCCGATGCCCGGCCGCTGCGGGACACCGAAGGCCCGATCCATCGTTGACCCCGTGACCGGCGCATGACGACTGCGGCCATCGTCCTGGCAGCCGGCGGCGGCTCCCGGTTCCGGGAGTCGGGCGGCGACGTCCACAAGCTGCTGGCGCCCTACCTGGGGCGCACGGTGGTCGAGTGGGCGATCGAGGCGGCCGCGTCCGCCCAGCTCGACGCCACCTATGTGGTGCGGGGCGCGACCGACCTGCCCCTGCCGCCGCTGGTGGCCGACCGGGTGAGCTTCGTGCGCAACGACCGCTGGCGGGAGGGCATCGCCACATCGCTGCAGGCGGGCGTGACCCGGGCCCGGCGCGACGGGCACGCCGCGGTGGTCGTGGGCCTGGGGGACCAGCCGCTGGTGCTGGCCGACGCCTGGCGCCTGATCGCCCGGGCCACGACGGCCCCGCTGGCGGTGGCGACGTACAAGGGCGTCCGGGGCAATCCCGTGCGGCTGTCGTCGATGGTGTGGCCGCTGCTGCCCCGCTCCGGCGACGAGGGGGCGAAGGTGGTGATGCGGCGCAGGCCGGACATGGTGGTCGAAGTACCGTGTCCGGGTGGTTCCGCCGACATCGATACGGTGGACGATCTCCGGGAGTGGAGCTGAGGCCGAGGTGAGGGCATGGAACTGACGAACGAGTTCAAGGTGGGTGTGCCGGTGGAGCGCGCGTGGGAGGTGCTCACCGACGTGGAGCTCATCGCACCGTGCATGCCCGGCGCCCAGCTGCAGGAGATCGAGGGCGAGGAGTACCGGGGGGTGGTCAAGGTCAAGGTGGGCCCGATCACCGCCCAGTACAAGGGCGCGGCCCGCTTCCTGGAGAAGGACGAGGCGGGCCACAAGGTGGTCCTGCGAGCCGAGGGCCGCGAGACCCGGGGCCAGGGCAACGCCAACGCCACGATCACGGCGACGATGACCCCCGAGAGCGACGGCACCCAGGTGACCGTGGTGACCGACCTGACCATCACCGGCCGGGTCGCCCAGTTCGGCCGGGGCGTCATGGCCGACGTCTCGGGCAAGCTCCTGGGCCAGTTCGTCGACTGCCTGGAGTCCAAGCTGCTGTCCGACCAGGGGTCCTCCGGCTCCTCGTCCGAGTCCTCGGAGCCCTCGGCGCCGTCGGACAACCCGGCCCCGAACCCTCGCCCGACGGGCCCGTTCGACATCGCGTCGGAGGGCGCCGCCGCCACCCGCAGCCTGGAGGAAGCGGGCGGAGAGACGTCCGCGACGGCCACGGCCTCAGCCTCCACCCCTGCGCCCGCCGCCGCGGCTGCCGCCGCCGCCGGCCAGGACGCCCGCCTCAACGGCACGTCGGGCCCCCAGGTCCGCATCGTGGACGCCCCCGAGGCCGAGCCGGTCGACCTCCTCGACGCCGCCGGCGCCCCGGTAGCCAAGCGCCTGGCCCCCGCGGTCATCGGCCTCACGGTCCTGTGGCTCCTGAGCATCTTCCTACGCCGCCGCCGCCGCAACCGCTGATTGGGTGCCCAGAGCCTGCGCGCTAAAGTGATCCGTCCACGTCGGAGTGGCGGAATTGGCAGACGCGCCAGGTTGAGGGCCTGGTGCCCGTTAAGGGCGTGGGGGTTCAAGTCCCCCCTCCGACACTCGAACAAATGCTCGTATCGGCCTGATTGACCGGCACTCACCGCATGATGCCGCGCCCGGTGATCATCGGGAGGTCGAGGAACGTCTTGATCCCGGGCTCGGCGGCACACACGTGGGCGATGGCGTGGACGGCGTGCATGGCGGTGCCGAGGCAGCCTTGGTCTGTGTCGTCTTCGCCGTTGACGGCGATGCGCGAATCGAGGGTCATGGACGGCTCGCCCTCTATGGTGACCCGCCAGCCTCGCCCGGTCGGCCAGTCGGGCGCCTGGTCGGCGCCCATGCGGGTGACGTGCTCGATGGTCAACGCCTCACGACCGCCGACGAGGGCCGAGTAGGCGAAGCGCTGTGCCGAGACCGTCCCGGCGTCGATCGTGCCGGACGCGACGGTGATCGGCTCCTTGGCCA
>DATBGF010000491.1:0-23422 GCA_036558145.1 Acidimicrobiales bacterium | reverse complement strand
CAGGCCGCGGCCCGCGAGACCGAGGAGGAGACCGGCTGGCGTCCCGGACCCCTGCGCCCGCTCGGCGCCTACGCGCCCAGCAACGGCAGCTCCGACCAGCGCTTCCACCTCTTCGTGGCCGACGGCGCCACCCACATCGGCGACCCCACCGACGTCGGCGAGTCCGAGCGCATCGCCTGGCATCCCGTCGCCGGCGTCCGTGACCTCATCGCCCGGGGCGAGATCAACGACGGCCTGTCGCTCACGGCCCTGCTGTGGGCACTGGCCTTCCCCGCCACCCTCGACACGGTGCCCTAGCTAGGGCGACGCCTCGATCCCCGGCGTCGCCTTGAGCGCGTCCAGCGCCTTGCCCCGGCCCTTGACGTAGCGGTCGAAGAAGTTCAGCGCGGCGTCCGACAGCATCTGGGTCTGGGGGGTGTTGCGGTAGACGGCGGAGTGGTCGCCGCCCGGGATGGTGAGGAAGAACCTCGGCGACTTGGCCTGGTTGAACACGTCGTGGGCCCCGGACAGCGGGTCCGGGTCGGCGTCGCCGTGGATGAACATCACCGGGGTGCCCTTCAGGCGGGCGCTGTACTCGCCGTCGAGCGGGATCGGGACCAGCGCCTCGACCAGGACCGCGTCGGGCTTGGCGAAGTCGCAGCAGGTGTTGAAGGCGTCCCCGAACGCCACGATGGCGCCGGAGGAGTGCCCAGCCAGTACGAGGTGGTGCACGTCGACCAGGTCGGACATCTGGTCGTCGATGCTCTTCACGACGAACGGCACGTCGCCCAGCTCGCCCTCGATGTCGTCGACGAAGAGCCCGCCGGGCCCGCCTTTGATCGTGAGCGGGTGCCGGGGCGCCGCCACCACGTAGCCGGCCCGGGCCCACGTCTGGAACGACTGCGCGTACTGCTCCGGCGCGCCTTGCTGGCCGTGGTTGAAGACGATGAGCGGGAACGGCCCCTTGGCGGCCTTGGCCCCCGCGGTCGGGCCCGCAGCCGGGTCGCCCTCGGCCGGGTACCAGAAGTCGGTGACGACGGTGCGGTTCGGTGCCCCGGGGAAGCTGCCCGCGGCGGGCGTCGGCCGCGAGTCGTCCACGAAGGTCATCGAGTTCGTGCCCACCTGGTAGGGGCCGGTGGCCTCGACCGCCCGGTCACGGCCACACCCGACCATCCCTCCCAGGACCAGCAGCACCGTGGCGGAGCGGCCGGCGGTCTTGGCCAGCATGGCCCTGGAGTACCCGCCCGCGGCAGGCCACAGACTGGGCGGTCGGTGCCGGGAGGGCTAGGCCGCGCCCTCGGCTGCGGGGTTCCAGTTGGCCAGGTCGGCCAGGCGCTCGTCGTTGGAGAACATCTCCACGATGGGCTCGTCGAGGCTGAGGCGGCGCTTGAGCCGGCGCACCTCGAGCTCCTCGTTCCACAGGACCAGCGTGACCGCCAGGCCCGCGGCGCCGGCTCGGGCCGTGCGCCCGGAGCGGTGCAGGTAGGTCTTGGGATCGGGCGGCGGGTCGGCCTGGATGACGATGTCGAGCTCGTCGATGTCGAGGCCCCGGGCCGCCACGTCGGTGGCCACGAGCACGGGCAGCTTGCCCTCGGCGAAGCGCTTGAGCGCCCGCTCCCGCACCTCCTGGCGCAGGTCGCCGTGGATGGCACGGGCGTCGACGCCGTCGTCCACCAGCTGGCGGGCGAGGCGGTCCACGGCCCGCTTGGTGTTGGCGAACACCAGGCAGCGGGTGCCGGAGCGGCAGATGGCGGCGGCCACCCGGTGCTTGTCCATCTCGTGGACCAGCAGGAAGCGGTGCGCCATCTCCTCGACGGTCTGGGTGGGCGAGCCCACCTCGTGGAACACCGGGTCGCGCTGGTAGCGGTCGACCAGTCCCTGGATGCCTCCGTCGAGCGTGGCCGAGAACAGCAGGGTCTGGTGGCCGCGCCCGATGTGGCGCAGGACCCACTCGACCTGGGGCAGGAACCCCATGTCGGCCATCCGGTCGGCCTCGTCGATCACCACGAGGCCCACGTCGGTCAGGTCGGCCACCTTGCGGTCGATCAGGTCGATGAGCCGGCCGGGCGTCGCCACCACGATCTCGGCTCCGGCTTCCAGGGCCGAGATCTGCGCCCGCATCTGGGCGCCGCCGTAGATGGCGACGAGCCGCAGCGAGCGGGCCTCGACCAGGGGCCGCAGCACCTGGGTGACCTGCAGGGCCAGCTCCCGGGTCGGGACCAGCACCAGGCCGGTGGGCTTCTTCGGGGACGCGGCGGGGACCCGCTCGACCAGGGGGAGGCCGAACGCGAGGGTCTTGCCCGATCCGGTCTTGGCCTTGCCGCACACGTCGCGGCCGGCCAGGGCGTCAGGGATGCAGAGGCGCTGGACGGGAAAGGCTGTCGTCAGGCCCGCACGATCGAGCACGGCCACGAGATCAGAGGACACGCCCAGCGCAGAGAACGTCTCTTGTTCTTCGTTGCGCATGGTTCCCGACAATCCTATCGGTCAGGCGGTTCGCGCCCCTAGTTGGCGGTGACGCCGAAGCCCCGGGGACTAGTTCGCGGTGACATGGTGGTGGCCGCCCTCGCTCATATCGACCACCTCGACCGGCCGGGTGAAGCCCCGGATGCTGTGGGGACCGAGCCGGCGGTGGGCCAGGCCGTCGCCCGAGGCGTCGAACAGGGAGGCCGTCACGAGCAGCTGGTGGGGCAGCGCCTCGTCGCACAGCCGCGCGGCCAGGTTGACCGGCCGGCCGATGTAGTCGTCGCCCTCGAACAGGATCACCCGGCCGGCCGCGACGCCGCCCCGCAGCGGCAAGGCGCAGCCGCGCAGGTCGAGCGCCTGCTCCATGCGGAGCACGGCGTCGAGCAGCGGGCGCGGCTCCGTGGCGACCAGCATGGCCCCGTCACCGAGCCACTTGGCCACCCGCACGCCCCGCCAGCCGGCCCGCTCGCGGACGACCGCCCGGAACGTGGACAGCGCGGCCACGGCCGCCCCCACCCCGTGCTCGTCGGTCAGGGACGTGAAGCCGCACAGGTCGATGAAGGCGAAGTTCCGCCGAACCAGGGCATCGGCGTGCTCGTCGTCGGGATCCAGCGGCTCCGCGGGCACGGGGGGATGCTAATTGCTACCCGGGCGCGGCCCTGCAGCCGAGCGGCACCCCGCTGATGCAGGTGTCGTCGCGGTCGCCGAGCAGCAGGTCGGCGCCGGCCTGGCCGTCCAGCACGTCGGGGCCGCCCAGCCCCACCAGCACGTCGCTCGCGGCGCCGCCCCGGAGCACGTTGGGGCCGTCGTCGCCGAGGAGGATGTCGGCCCGGGCCGATCCGTCGACCCCGGTGATCCCGCTGAACTGCGCGGAGCCGCCACCGGCGTCGAGGGCCCGGCCGTCGCGCAGGCTGACCAGGACGCCACGGGAGGCGGCGGCGTAGCTCAGCGTGCCCCCGCCGCCCTCGGCGCACACGAGGTCGTGGCCGCCCTGGCCCAGGCTCACGACCACGCCGGGCGCCCGGGCCACGATCACGTCGTCGGCCGGGGTGCCGGCCACGGCCGCCTGGTCGGGCCCGGCCACCAGCGTGGCGGGAGCGCCGAGGCAGGTGGGCGCGGCGATGGGGATGCGGATCGTCGTCTCCTCGCCCCCGCCCGGGACGTCACAGGCGTAGCCGGCCCGCAGGTCGATGATCGACGCGATCACCGCGAAG
The DNA here is from genome assembly GCA_036558145.1 of Acidimicrobiales bacterium. Taxonomy (GTDB): domain Bacteria; phylum Actinomycetota; class Acidimicrobiia; order Acidimicrobiales; family VFJN01; genus ZC4RG19. Next base: position 19,763 of record DATBGF010000491.1, on the reverse strand, counting down.
GACGTGTGGGTGAGCCGCAGCTCGACTACCGAGCCCGGGGCACCGGTGACCGTCAGGGTCAGCGGGCTGTAGTCGCCGGCGAACGCGTTGGTCTCGGCCACCGCCGGCGTCGCGCCGGTGACAGCCAGGTCGGCGGTGCGGGCCTCGCGCCCCAGGGGCCCGGGCGCGTCGTCGACCGCGAAGACCGGGATCTGCACGGTGGCGCCCGGCTGGACCTCCGCCGGCACCACCAGGTCGATCGACCCGCCGGCCGGCGGGGTGACCAGCCCGGGAGGGTTGGACGTGTCGACGCAGCCCCCGGCGAAGGACGCCCGGACGGTCGGCGGGGGCGGCGGCTCCTCCTGCGCCCCTACGGGCGTCACGGCCGGGGCGCCCAGCAACGCCGCCCCCAGCACCACGGTGACCAGCAGCGCGCCGGTCCGTCCCCCTCGCACATCCCGGAGCGTAGCGTGACCCGCCGTGGCCGCCCTGGACGATCTCGCCGCGTGGCCGGTCGTCCACGCGGCCGGGGCGGTGGTGGACCGCGGCGGCGTGCGGGAGACAGCGGGCGACACCGGGTGGGTCACAGCCCTGGCCTCGGTCACCAAGCCGCTGTTCGCCCTGGCCTGCCTGGTGGCCGTGGAGGAGGGCACGCTCGGCCTCGACGCTCCCGCGGGGCCGCCGGGGGCCACGGTCCGCCACCTGCTCGCCCACGCCTCCGGCCTGCCGTTCCAGGGCCACACGCCGCTGGCCCCGCCGGGCCGGCGCCGCATCTACTCCAACACCGGCTTCGACGAGCTCGGCGCCACGCTCGCGTCCGCCGCCGGCATGAGCGCCGCCACCTACCTGGAGGAGGCGGTGCTGGCCCCCCTCGGCATGAGCGCCACCGGGCTGGCGGGCTCGCCCGCTGCGGACGGCTGGTCGAGCGTCGCCGACCTGGCCCGCCTGGCCGGCGAGCTGCTGGCGCCCACGCTGGTGTCCCCGGAGACGCTGGCCGAGGCGACGACCGAGCAGTTCCCGGGGCTGGCCGGCGTCGTCCCCGGCCTGGGCTCGTACGACCCCAACCCCTGGGGCCTCGGCTTCGAGCTCAAGGGCGCGAAGTCGCCGCACTGGACCGCGCCGGACGGCTCGCCCCGCACGTTCGGCCACTTCGGCGGGGCCGGCACGTTCCTCTGGGTCGACCCCGACGCCGGGGTCGCCTGTGTGGTGCTGACCGACCGCGGGTTCGGGGACTGGGCGCTGCCCCGCTGGGCGGACCTGTCCGCCGCGGTGCTGTCAGAACACCGCGGCCAGTAGGTCCGCCGGCCCGGCGGTGACCGCCGGCGCCAGTCCCGCCGCCTGGGGCAGCAGCTGCTCGGCGTAGAACTTGGCGGTCAGCACCTTCTGGGTCATGAAGTCGGCGTCGCCCCGACCTTCGACGAGCGCCCGCTGGGCGGCCGCCGCCGAGCGCGCCAGCAGCCAGCCGCCGGTCACGATCCCGCACATGCGCAGGTAGGGCGAGGCGGCCGCCAGAGCGTTGTTGGGATCGGCGAGGCCGTTGGCCAGCAGCCAGTCCGTCGCCTGGCGCAGCGCGGCGTGGGCGTCGGCCAGGTGCTTGCCGATGGTCGCCAGCTCGGACTCGGACGCGCCCGACAGCTCGGCCGCCGTGGCGTCGATCCCCGCCAGGTAGTCGGCCATGACGCCGCCGGCCCGCATCGGAAGCTTGCGGCCCACCATGTCCATGGCCTGGATGCCGTTCGTGCCCTCGTAGATGGGGGCGATGCGGGCGTCGCGGTAGTGCTGGGCCACGCCGGTCTCCTCGATGTAGCCCATGCCGCCGTGGACCTGGACGGCCAGCGAGGTCAGCTCCACGCCCAGGTCGGTGCCCCAGCCCTTGGTGATCGGGGTGAGCAGGTCGGCCAGCTCCTGGCGGGCGGTGGCGACGGCGGGGTCCGGATGGCGGCCGGCGATGTCCAGGCTCTCGGCGTTGAGGTAGGCCAGGCAGCGCAGCGCCTCGATCTGGGCCCGCATCGTGAGCAGCATCCGGCGCACGTCGGGGTGCTCGACGATCGGCGAGTCGGCGCCCGGCGCCGCGCCCACGGCCCGGCCCTGGCGGCGCTCCGCGGCGTAGCGCACGGCCTGCTGGTAGGCCCGCTCCCCCAGCGACAGGCCCTCGACGCCCACCGACAGCCGGGCGTTGTTCATCATCTTGAACATGTAGCGCATGCCCTGGTTGGCCTCGCCGATGAGGTAGCCGACGGCGCCGTCGTAGGCCATCACGCACGTGGGGCTGGCATTGATGCCCATCTTCTGCTCGATCGACACGCATTCGAGCGCGTTGCGCTCGCCCAGCGAGCCGTCGTCGTTCACCAGGAACTTGGGCACGATGAAGCAGGAGATGCCCTTGGTGCCGGGCGGGGCGTCGGGCACCCGGGCCAGGACCAGGTGGACGATGTTGTCCGCCAGGTCGTGCTCGCCGTAGGTGATGAAGATCTTCTGGCCGGTGATGCGCCAGGTCCCGTCGTCCGCCGGCACCGCCCGGGTGGTGAGGGCGCCGACGTCCGAGCCCGCCTGGGGCTCGGTCAGGTTCATCGTGCCGGTCCACTCCCCCGTCACCATGCGGGGCAGGTACACCTCGCGCTGCTCCTCGGAGCCGTAGTGGAGCAGCATGTCGATGGCGCCCTGGGTGAGCAGCGGGCACAGCGAGAACGCCATGTTGGAGGCCGTCATCATCTCCTGCATGGCGATGGCGATCAGCCACGGGAACCCGCCGCCGCCGTACTCCGGCGGGAAGGGCACGGCCTGCCAGCCCGCGTCGACGTAGCGCCGGTAGGCCCCCACGAACCCGGCGGGCGTGGTCACCGCGCCGTCCTCGCCGCGCCGGCTGTGCTGGGTGTCGCCCACGCGGTTCAGCGGCGCGAACTCCTGGGAGAAGAACCGGCCCGACTCCTCGAGGATGCCGTAGGTCATCTCGGGCTCGACGTGCTCGAAGCCGGGGAGCTGGGCCAGCGCCTCCAGGTCCACCACGTTCTCCAGGACGAAGCGCATGTCCGCCAATGGGGCCTCATACTCGGGCATGCCAAAACGGTAGATCTCGGCTGCCGAGGCGGAAAGGTGGCGCGGGCGTCAGGTCTCGGCCGGCGGATGGCCGCGGACCGCGTCCGTCAGCTCCGCGGCGATGTCCGCCACCTCCCGGCCCAGCGCCAGCACCCGCGCCCCGGTCAGGTCCTCGCCTGCGGGCACGGTCACGGCCAGGTCCAGGTCCACCAGGCCGGCGGACGAGAACACCGGCGCGGCCACCTCGGCCGGCATGTAGCTCGCACCCGGGTCGATGTCGCCGGCCAGCACCCGCTGGCGGGCCACGGCGGCGAGCAGGCGCCGCACCTCGTCGCCGGCCTCGCCGTTGCCGGGGTCGGGCGCGACGCCGGTCGGGCGGGCCTCGCTGAGCGCCCGCCACTCCGGCGACGCCAGCGTCACGGCGAAGCCCTGCCTCCGCAGCGCCGGCAGGGCGTCGAGGGCCGGACGCACGGCGTCGGCTGCGGGGGCGCGGGCCAGCCACGCCTCGATGCTGGCGCTGTCGCTCCAGGCCATGAACAGGGCACCGACCGGCGGGGTCAGGGGCAGGCGCACGCCACCGCCCTCGGCCCGGCGCACCGGTGCCTGGGCCACCACCGCCACGTGGTCGTCCTGGCGCTGCCAGGCCCGGGCCGCGTAGCCGGTGCGGGTCGCCAGGCGCTCCAGCAGGGGCGGCAGGAAGTCGAGCGCGGTGTAGCCGCGGCGGGCCGCGTCCCCGATGGCCACGAGCCGGGGACCGAGCGAGTAGCGCTTCTCCTCCGGGTGGCGCAGCAGCACGCCGTGATCCGCCAGCGCGCTCAGCAGCGCGTGGGCCGTCGCCTTGTTGAGGTCGCAGCGGCGGGCGACCTCGGAGAGGGTGAAGCGCTCGTCCGGGTGGCTGGCCAGCAGGTCGAGGACGGCCACCGAGCGGTCGGCGCCGGGCGCCGGGCGCGCCATCGCGTCAGTCCCCGGGCGCGCCCACGCCGGGTGCGCCGATCCGTATGAGGGTGTGCCGCGTCGAGCGCGGCGGCCGTGTGCCCGCGTGCTTCTCCACTGTCCCGCCTGACTTGTCCGTCCTGTCCGGCCTGGACAGTAGTGCCCGCGCCCGCCCCGCGACCGCTGGACCGCGCCGCGTAGCCGCCTACGCTCGGCCGCGATGCCGCTGGAACCGTTGGATGCCGGGGTGTACGTCTGGATGCCGGACGGCCCGCCCGGGCGCGGCTCGCCCAACGCGGGCGTGGTCGTCGACCCCGACGGGGTCACGCTGATCGACACGCTCATGGTCCCCGAGCAGTACGAGCCGTTCGCCGCCGAGGTCGAGGCGATCGGGTTGCCGGTGCGCCGGGCGGTGCTGACCGGCAGCGGCGTCGAGCAGGCGGGAGGCACCGGCCGGTTCAAGCTGGCCGCGGTGTACGGCAGCCGCCAGGCGAGCGTGCACCTCGACCAGCCCCCCAACGTCGACAGCTGGCGGGCCCTGTTCCCGGCGCAGGCCGGCGAGTTCGACGACGTGGTCACGCGGCCGGTGAGCCACGTGGTGGCCTCGGACGTCCAGCTGACCCCGAGCGTGGCCGTGCTGGCCACCGGCGGCCAGATGGCCGAGAACCTGGTGGCGGTGGTGCCCGGCGCCCAGATCTTGTTCGCGGGGGCGATGTGCAGCTTCGGCGCGGCCCCGCTGTGCTGGCAGGGCGATCCGCTGGCGTGGGCCGATCAGCTCGACCGGCTGGTGGAGCTGGCACCGATCGTGGTGCCCGGCCACGGCCCCATCGGCGGCGAGGAGGAGGTCCGGGCCCTGCAGGCCTACCTGCGCGCGTGCGCGGCGGCCGGCGGCGATCCCGACCGGCTGCCTTCCGGTCCCTGGGACGACTGGACCGACCGCGAGCACGACGCGGTCAACGTCGAACGGGCCGCGCTGATCGCCGCGGGCGACGCCGACGGCGTGCCCCCGTCGATGCTGCGCCTGGCCGGCCAGGCCTGAGCCCGGCCGGCGTCGCAGGCTCAGGCGCTACGGGCCTTGTAGTAGGCGGTGGCGTCGGGCCGGTACAGCAGCACCAGGATGGCGATCGCCAGCACGATGGACACGAGCCCGAAGATGTTCGCGCCCATCGTGTTCGCGCCGATCCGGATGAGCGTGAGCAGGACGTTCACGACGCCGAGGACGGTGGCGACGGTGCGGGCCCACATCTTGCCGGCACCGTTCTCGTGGGCCATCCACAGCCAGAGGCCCACGCCGATCAGCCCGATCACGACGATGAAGGCGATGCCGACGTTGACGCCCGTGTCCACCTGGCTCTGGGTGAAGGTCGGGTTGTCGTCCCTGATCTGGTCCCGGAGATCGCCGATCAGCAACAGGGCGACGACGATGCCGAGCACCGCCAACCCCGCGCCGATGTACATCAGGTTGACCGCGACCCGAATGGGCTCGGGCCGCTCCATCTGCTCCATCTGTGCCGCCATCCCGGCGAGCGGGTGGGGCGGCAGGTTGTCGGACGCCCACGGTCCCGCCTGGGGCGGTGGCGGCTGGGGTGCGGTCCCGAACGGGTCGCTGTCCCCCGGCGGCGGGCCGGTGGGCGCCCCATCCTCGGGCGGTGTCGGTGTGCTCATGGATCCCCCGCATTCCTCGGCCGTGTCGGCGTGTCGCCATGTCATACCGCACCTGGGCCGCGCCGGAAAGGCGGGTGTGCCGGTACATTCGGTCCATGTTGTTCGGCCGTGACAAGCAGCGGATGATCGAGCCCTCCGGGGCGCTGCCGGGGCGGGACCATCGGGTGTTCACGGTGCCGGCCACGCACGAGGTCCTCGGCACCAACCTCGAGCCGCCGTTCCCCGACGGGCTGGAGCGGGCCGTGTTCGGCCTCGGGTGCTTCTGGGGCGCCGAGCGGCTGTTCTGGCGCACCCCCGGCGTCTACACGACGGCGGTCGGCTACGCGGGCGGCTACACCCCCAACCCGACCTACGAAGAGGTGTGCTCGGGCAGCACCGGGCACGCCGAGGTGGTCCTGGTGGTGTTCGACCCGGCCAAGGTGAGCTACGAGGAGCTGCTCCGGGTGTTCTGGGAGGGCCACGACCCCACCCAGGGCATGCGCCAGGGCAACGACCGGGGCACGCAGTACCGCTCCGTGATCCAGGTGCACGACGAGCTCCAGCGCAAGGCGGCCGAGGCGTCCCGTGACGCCTACCAGGCCCAGCTGGCGGCGTCGGGCTACCCGTCGATCACCACCGAGATCACCGACGCCGGTGACTTCTGGTACGCCGAGGACTACCACCAGCAGTACCTCCACAAGAACCCCATGGGCTACTGCGGCCTGGGCGGCACCGGCGTGTCCTGCCCGGTCGGCCTCGAGTCCTAGCGGGCGCCCCCGGTCGGGGCCGTGACCGACGTCCGTCACGCCCGCACGCTGGCGGCCACGATGCTGGCCGTGGAGCTACCCCGCCGCTGGCGCCACGTCCGCGGCGTGGCCGCCCGCGCCGCCTCGCTCGACATCGGTGACCCGGCGACCCGGTCGCTGCTGGTCTCGGCCGCGTGGCTGCACGACGTCGGCTACGCCTCCCCCCTGGTGGAGACCGGCTTCCACCCCATCGACGGCGCCCGCCACCTCCGCCGCCTGGCGGCCGACGAAGCGCTGGTCAACCTGGTCGCCCACCACTCGTGCGCCGAGTTCGAGGCATCGCTGCGCGACCTGGCCGGCGTCCTGGCGTCGGAGTTCCCCCGCGACGACACCCTCCCCCACGACGAGCTGTGCTTCTGCGACCAGACGACCAGCCCCGACGGCCACCTGGTCACCGCCACCGAACGCCGAGCCGAGTTCCGCCGGCGCTACCCCGACGGAGACGTGGTCCACCGCGCGGTCGACGCAGCCGAGCCGACCCTCATCGCCATCGTCTCCCGCATCGAGGCCCGCTACGGGCTCTCGCTACGCAAGTAGCCTCCTGCCGTGCCGGCACGTAGGGCCGACCGTGCGGGACCGACGCCGGCGGATCCCGCTGAGGCTGCGTTGCAGGAGCGGCTGGCCCGGCAGGCGCCGTTGGCGGCGCGGATGCGGCCTCGGGCTCTGGACGAGATGGTCGGGCAGCGGCATCTGATCGGGGACGGGGCGCCGTTGCGGGCGCTCATCGAGACGGACAGGTTGTCCTCCATCATCTTGTGGGGGCCGCCGGGGACCGGGAAGACGACCTTGGCCTGGGTGGTGGCGGCGCAGACGGACCGGGAGTTCGTGGCGCTGTCGGCCGTGTCGGCCGGGGTGCGGGACGTGCGGGAGGTCATCGCCAAGGCGAGGGAGCGGCTGGCGGAGGACAGCAGGGGCACGATCTTGTTCCTCGACGAGGTGCATCGCTTCAACAAGTCCCAGCAGGATGCGCTGCTGCCCGCGGTCGAGGAGGGCGTCCTCACGCTCATCGGGGCCACGACCGAGAATCCCTTCTTCGAGGTGAACGCCCCGCTCATCAGCCGGTCGATGGTGTTCCGGGTCGAGCCGCTGAGCGAGGACGACCTCGCGGTGCTGGTGCGCCGGGCGCTCGACCTGGAGGAGGCCACGGTCGAGGACGACGCGCTGGCCCACCTCGTGGACATGGCGGGCGGCGACGCCCGGGCCGCGCTCACCACCCTGGAGGTGGCCCTGGCGCTGGCGGCGGCCGACAGCGGGCGGCGCCGCGTGACCCTCGACGAGGTCGAGCGGGCCCGCCAGATGCGGGTCCTGCGCTACGGCGAGGACGACCACTACGACGTCATCTCGGCCTTCATCAAGTCGATCCGCGGCTCGGACCCCGACGCCGGCCTCTACTGGCTGGCCCGCATGCTGGAGGCGGGCGAGGACGCCCGCTTCATCGCCCGCCGGCTGGTCATCCTCGCCTCCGAGGACATCGGCATGGCCGACTCCCTGGGCCTGGTGGTGGCGGACGCCGCCGCCCGGGCGGTCGAGTACGTCGGCCTCCCGGAGGCCGGTCTCAACCTGGCCCACGCGGTCGTCTACCTGGCCACCGCGCCCAAGTCCAACACCACCATGGCCGCGCTGGCCCGGGCGTTCGGCGACGTCCGCCGGCGCGAGGCCGGCGCGGTGCCCGGCCCGCTGCGCAGCGTCCACCCGTACCAGCGCAACAAGCTCAAGGAGGGTGGCGGTTACCGCTACCCGCACAACGACCCGTCCGGCTTCATCGCCCAGGAGTACCGGCCGCCCGAGATCGCGGGCGAGCCCGGCACGGCCGGGCGGCGGGTGTACTACCGGCCCTCGCCCCACGGCGCCGAGGCCGGGATCGAGCGACGCCTGAGGGAGTGGTGGGGCGACGCCCCCTACGACCAGGAGCAGTGGTTCGAGTTCGAGAAGTTCCGCGACCCGGAGCGCTGACCTAGCCCGGCAGCGTGAAGCACCAGTAGAGGAGCTCGCTGCGAAGCTCGGCGCCGGCGCCGGACGCCACCCGGGCGGTGAACTCCTCCCGGAAGGCGCCCAGGGCTGCGGGCGGGAGCGCGTCCAGGAACAGGCGGGCGCCGTGGCGGTACAGCGAGGCCCACGCCTCGGCGGGCGAGGCGAAGGACTGCACTATCGGCTCGGACTCGACCGCGACCGCCGCGGCGCCGAGGCGCTGCCGGACCCGCTCGGCGTCGGGTCGGACGCGGGCGGCCGCCAGGCGTTCCTGGGCCGGCGACCGGTAGGGCTCGGCGGCCTCGTCGACGTGACGGGCGCACAGCTCGGTCCACACGGCGGGCCCCCAGGGCAGCGAGCAGGCGATGCGACCACCGGGCCGGGTGACGCGGGCCCACTCCCCCAGCGAGCCCGGCCCGCTGAACTGGAGCACCGAGTTGGCGATCACCGCGGCGAACGTGGCCGGGCCGAAGCCGAGGGCGGTGACATCCATGGCCACGATGGCGGCCTGTGGATGGGGCCTGACCGCGGCCCGGGCCCGTGCCAGCATGTCTTCGGCGACATCGGCGCCGAGGACGGCCCCGGCCCGTCCGACCTGCGCGGCGGCCAGGGCCGTGGCTGTCCCCGGGCCGCAGCCCGCGTCCAGCACCCGCTCGCCCGGGACCAGTCCCGCCAGGGCGACCAGCCGCCCGGCCTGCGGGGTCGTGTCGACGTAATCGGCCGCCAGGCCGGTGAACCCGAGCCGGATGCCGGCTCCCCCATGCCCGCCCACCCTACGGTCACGGCCGAGCCGTACGGTGGGGACGTGCGGCACGTCACCGAGCAGGACCTGGACCGTATCGACGGCCTCCTCGTCGAGCTGCGCCGGTTCGACCTGCTGCGCGAGCGCAAGCGGGGGAACTTCATGTACCGCTCGCGGGCGTTCCTCCACTTCCACGCCGACGGCGACGACCTGTACGCCGACGTGCGCCTGGACGGGGTCGACTTCACCCGCTGCCGGGTGACCACGCCCGACGAGCAGGCCGGGCTCGTGGCCGCCGTCGCCGCCGCGGTCGGGGGCTGACCCCGGAACAACCCGAGGGGGTAGAACGTCAGTCACACGTGGGGACTGACTTCACCAGCTTCTACGAGCGGGAAGCGACCCGGTTGGTGCGCAGCGTCGCCCTGGCGACCGGGGAGCCCGGCCTGGCCGAGGACGCGGTGGCCGAGGCGTTCGCCCGGGCGTGGTCGCGCTGGCGGGAGATCGGCTCGATCGACCGGCCCGCGGCGTGGGTGCTGCGGGTGGCGTTGAACCAGGCGCGGGACCGGTTCCGCCGGCGGGGCGTCGAGCGGCGCAAGGCACCGATCGTGGCCCGCCCGGAGGCCGCCTACGACCCGGACACCGGCGTCGACCTGCGGCTCTGGGACGCGGTCCGCCAGCTGCCCCCGCAGGAGTGCACCCTCATCGCGCTGCGCTACGTGGCCGACCTGTCCCAGCCGGAGATCGCCGAGCTGCTCGGCATCCCTCCGGGCACGGTCGCCTCCCGGCTCAGCCGGGCCCGCCAGCGGCTCGGGGCCGATCTCGGCTCGACCTATCAGGAGGATCTCACGTGATCGACGAGCAGGAGCTCTACGGGCTGGGCGACCCGGGCCGTGGACCGGACGTCTCGTGCCGGCCCGTCGGCGACGTCCTCGCCCGCGGCACGCAGCTGCGCCGGCGCCGGCGGGGCCTGCGCGTCGCGGGAGCGACCGGCGTCGTGACGGGACTGGTCGCCGCCGCGCTCGTCGCCGTGAACCTCGGGCAACCTGACAACGACGCCGACTTCCAGGCCGGCCCGGACCGCACCCGGACCGAGGCCGTCGCCCCGCCTCCCCCGCCGCCCGCGTGCGCGAGCGAGCCGCGCAGCCTGGAGGACGGCATGGCCAAGCCGATCCCGAAGGCGGACGTGCCCGACGCCATGCGGGTCATCCCCCAGTGGCCCGACGTCGGCCCGGTCACCACGGCCCGGGGCAGCCGCTGGACCAACCCGTGCCCGGACACCGCGCCCACCCCCGTCGACCCCGCGCTGCTCATCGTGACGGCTGACGGGGACGGCAACGGCGAGGCCGACCTGCAGATCCGGGTGAACGGCCCGAACCCGCGCCCGCTGGACGACCGCATCGGCTTCAGCCGGACCACGATCCAGGTGCGCGGTGGGTCGGGCCTGTTCGTGGTCACCGACGGCATCGGCGACCGCATGATCACCTGGATCGACCCCGACGGCTGGTCGTGGGAGGTCACCGGCATCGGCGGCATCGACGAGACGACGTTGAAGGGCGTGGTCGAGGCGCTGGAGCTCGACGATGCGCCTGCCCAGGGCGAGCCCGCGGCGAACCTCGATCCGGCCATGATGCCGCCGGGCTTCCGGGTCGCCTCCCAGACGATGGGGCCGCCGCCGGCCGTGGACCCGACCCTGACGAAGCTCTCCTGGTATGTGGAGGTCGGCGACACCACCGGCGTGCAGTGCCTCATGGAGGTGAACAAGGTGGCCCTGAGCGACGGCTCGTTCTCCGACTCGATCGGGGTGTCGGGCACGCCGGCCGAGGTCAACGGCCAGCCCGCCCTCTGGGGCAGCTCCCCGGTCGGGCCGGGAACCGCCCTGTACTGGCATCTCGCTCCCGACGTGGTGGCCACCGCCGGCTGCATCGACTGGAGCCAGCCGGGCGGCACGCACACGCTCGACTAGGCGACCATCGAGCGGATGGCGGAGTCCGTCGTGCCGGTGGCGGCCGACGACCCCCGCCTGCCCCCGGACGTGGCCGAGGATCCTGCCGGAACTCAGTCCGATGGCTGAGCGAGCGCGGGCCAGACTGACGGGGTGGCAGCGGGTGAGGAGCGCGAGCGGCTGGCCGCCACGTTCGACCGGGCGGCCGACCGCTACCAGCGGGCGCGGCCGGAGTACCCCGACGAGCTCTACGACCACCTGCTGGCGGTCACCGGCCTCGCGCCCGGGGCGCGCCTGCTCGAGGTGGGCTGCGCCACCGGCAAGGCGACCCTGCCGCTGGCGCGGCGGGGGTTCCGCATCACCTGCATCGAGCCGGGCGGAGCGCTCGCGGCGGCGGCACGGGCCAACCTGGCCGGGTTCGACGTCGAGGTGATCGAGGGCCAGTTCGAGGACTGGGCCCCGGGTGGCGAGCAGTTCGCGCTGGTCTTCGCCGCCACGGCGTGGCACTGGCTCGATCCCGCGGTCCGCTTCGACCGGGCCGCCGGCGCCCTGCAGCCCGGCGGTCACCTCGCCCTGTGGGAGGCGGTGCACGTGTTCCCGTCCGACGCCGACCCGATCTTCGAGGAGCTGCAGGAGGTCTACGACGAGATCGGCGAGCCCCGCCCGCCGGGGGCCAAGCTCCCGATCCCGGCGGAGCTCGACGACGACCGCGAGGAGATCGAGGCGAGCGGGCGGTTCGAGGTCGTCGACATCACCCCGTACTGCTGGGAGATGACCTACGACGCCGAGCGCTACATCGACCTGCTCAACACGTTCTCGGGCCACATCGCCATGGAGGGCTGGCAGCGGGACCGGCTCTTCGGCGAGATCCGCCGGCGCCTCGCCGAGCGACCCGACGGCCTCCTGCGCCGGCACTGGGGCGGCCTGCTCCAGATCGCCCGGCTCCGCCCGGCCTGACCCGGGCCCACCGCCGGTCAGGCGGGGGCGAACAGGTGGGCGAGGTCGCCGGACGCGAGGCGGGTCGTGGTCGCCAGGCGCAGGCCGGCGCGGGTCCCGAGGGCGCCGAGCTCGGCGGTGGTGCGCTCCCGGCCGCCGGGGGCGACCGTCAGCATCAGCAGGTCGGTGCGCAGGGCGATGCCGTCGACCGGGCGGGACCGGCGCTCGCCCTCGACCACCAGGGCGCGGGCACGGGGGCCGCCGGACGCACCCACGCCGCGCAGCAGGCGGACCGCGGCGGCGTCGTCCCAGTCGTGGATCACGTTGACGAACAGGTAGAGGTCACAGCCCGGCGGTAGGCCCGCGAAGGCGTCGCCGCCGACGACGTCCAGCCGGTCGTGCGGCCGCGCCCGAGCCACCACGGGCTCGAGGTCGAAGAGCACCCCATGCAGGTGCGGATGCTGGTCCAGCAGGACGCCGAGCAGGGCGCCGGCGCCCCCTCCCACGTCGCACACCCGCTGCACGCCGGACCAGTCGACGGCGCGGGCCAGGGCCAGGCCGTGCATCCGTCCGCCCGCGGCCATGGCGGCGTCGAAGGCCGCATGGCGCTCGGGGTGGGCGGGGAGCCAGTCGAAGAACGAGGCGCCGTTGGCGGCGGCGAAGGCGTCGGGCACCGCGGGCGCCGACGCCAGTTGGGCGGCGGCCGCCATCACCTCGGGCCCACAGGCGAACTCGACCCAGGCGCGCCACCCGCCGGGATGGTCCCGGCGCAGGAACCGCGTCGTGCGCGTCGCGTGGACCCGCCCACGCCGGTCGAGCCGCAGCCAGCCCCGGCCCGCGCCGTAGCGGACCAGCCGGGCGACCACATCGGGATCGGCGCCGGTCGCCGCGGCCAGCCGATCCAGCGGCACCGGCCGGTCCAGGCGGTCGGGCACGTCCAGCCGGCACAGCGCGCCCAGCGCCACGGGATCGAGCAGGCCGAGCACCCCTTCGAGCACCTGCAGCGGTGGGGGCGCCAGCCGCCGGTGCAGGCGGGCGACAGCCGCCCGCAGCCGCTCGGCGACGCCGGTCACGGCGCCGGGCGGCAGGGCGGGCACGCCGAGGATCTCCCGGGGGCCGAGCGGGCGAGAGTCGGCGGGGCAAGCCGGGGTCATGGCCCAGCAGCTTGCCCCGCCGGGAGCTCACTCGGCTCGCACCGCCTCGGCCGGGGCCAGGCGGCTCGCCCGGGCGGCCGGGTAGAGGCCGGCGAGGGCCCCGACCACCAGGGACGCCGCCACCCCGCCCGCCAGGCCGGCGAGCGGGATGGCCAGGCGCCAGCCGCGGGAGTCGGCGTAGAGCGCGGTCGTCGCCGCGCCGAGCCCTATGCCCAAGGCGCCGCCCAGCCCGGCGAGCATGACCGACTCCACCAGGAACTGGGCGGCGATGTGGCGGCGGGTGGCGCCCAGTGCCCGCCGGACGCCGATCTCGGCCCGGCGCTCCAGCACCGAGATCACCATCACGTTGGCGATGCCGACGCCCCCGACCACCAGGGCCACCGCACCGAGGCCCAGCAGCAGGGCGGTCAGCGTCTTGTCGGCCTTGGCCTTGGCGGCCAGCGCGTCGCTGGGCCGGGTGACCTCGACCTGCTCGGGCGCCTCGGGGTTGGCGGTGGCGCCGAGCACGGCGCGCACGTCCTCCACCTTGTCGGGATCGGTGCGCACCCGCACGGTCGAGGCCGACTCGTCGATGCCGAACAGGCTCTCGCCGACCGGGTAGCCGATGAGGGCCGAGCGGTCGATGTCCGGGCCCAGCGGGACCGGGTCGAGGATGCCGATCACCGGGAACCAGTGCCCGCCGATGTACACCAGCGGGTCGCCCGCCAGGTCGTCGATGCCGAGCCGGATCGCGGTCTCCGAGCCGAGCACCACCGCGGGCACGGTGGCGGTGGCGTCGTTGAGGAACGTCCCGGTCGCCACGCTGCCGCCCACCGTCTCCAGCAGGTTGGGCTCCGTGGCGACGACCGCGATCCCACCCGACTGCTCGGCCGGGATCAGATCGGTGCGCCTGACGGTGACGCCGTCGACCGTCCGGGTGGCGGAGGCCGAGGTCACGGGCCCGATGCGCCGGATCATGTCGGGCGCCGTCACCGGGAGCTCGGCGTCGTCGCCGAACACCGACTGGCCCGGCTGGACCTGGAGCAGGTTGGTGCCCAGGTCGTCGAGCTCGGCCAGCAGGTCGGCGCGGCTGGAGGCCGAGATCCCGACCACCGACACCATGGCGCCGATGCCGATGGCGATGCCGAGCGCGGTCAGCAGGGTCCGCACCCGCTTGGCCCGCAGGCCGATCGTGCCCACGGCCACCACGTCGCGCGGCCGCAGCCGGCTGCGGAGCCGGATCGGCACGGCGGGGGCCGCCGCACCGTTCCCCGCCGGCGCACCGGGAGCCGGCGGGACCAACAGATCGGTGCTCACGCCGCCACCCCCGTGTCCGACTCGATGCGACCGTCCCGCAGCGCCACGCAGCGGGGCATCGACGCCGCCACCCCGGGGTCGTGGGTGATGACCGCGATCGTGGTCCCGGTGGCGTGGAGGCCGTGGAGCAGGTCGATGACCTCGCGGCCCGTGGCGGTGTCGAGGTTGCCGGTGGGCTCGTCGGCCAGGACGATGGCAGGCTCGCCCACCACCGCCCGGGCCACCGCGACCCGCTGGCGCTCGCCGCCCGACAGCTGCGCCGGCCGGTGGCGTGACCGGTGCGCCAGTCCTACGCGGTCGAGGGCGGCGGCGGCCCGCTCCCGGCGGTCGGCGGCCGGGACGCCCCGGTACACCAGGCCGGCGGCCACGTTGTCGAGCGCGCTGAGCCCGTCCAGCAGGTGGAACTGCTGGAACACGAACCCGACCCGCCAGGCCCGCAGAGCGGACAGGTCACGGTCGCCCAGCTTGCCGATGTCGGCGCCGGCGACCCGGACCGTGCCCGCGGAGGGCCGGTCCAGGGCGCCGATGAGGTGCAGCAGCGTCGACTTGCCCGAGCCGGACGGGCCGATCACGGCCAGCATCTCGCCCTCGCTCACGCTGAAGCTCACGCCGTCGAGGGCCCGCACGGGTGGTTCGCCCGGGTACTCCTTGACGACACCGGCCAGCGCGAGCACCTCGGCGTCGCCGAAGAGCTCTCGGGTGGTGTTCATGCCGGCACCACCACCTCGTCGCCGTCGGCGACGTCGCCGGTGACCTGCACCCACCCGTCGGCGAAGGCGCCGAGCTCGACGGCGACCAGCTCGGTGCCGCCGGGCACGACCCGCTCGACGGCGTAGCCGCCCTCGGCCAGGGCCAGGAGGGCGTCGACCGGCACGGCCAGGACGCCGGTCGCGGCGGAGGTGACGACCCACACCTTGACCGGGGCCTGGTCGAGCGTGCCGGCGGCCGCGGGATCGTCGAGCGTCACCGTGATCGCGACCGTCGGCGTGGCGTCCGGGCGGTCCTGCCCGGAGTCGTCGGTCGGGATCTCGGCCACGGTCCCGACCGACGCGATGGTCCCGTTGGTCTTGGACCCGTCGGGCAGCTCGACCTCGACCTTCTGGCCGGCCTGGACCATCTGCTGGCGGGTCGCATCGAGGTCGACGGTCACCTGGCGGGTCGTGCCCCCCACCGAGAGGGCGGGACCGGACGCGGGCCCGCCGGGCTCGGCCATCTGGTCGGTCACCCGCACGGCGGCCGGTTGGACGACCACGTCGGCCGGGCGGAGGCGCCCGGTCTCCTCCAGGCCGAGGGCCTCCTGCCAGTCCTCGACCGCCTGGGTCGTGGCCGAGGTCCACTCCTGGTCGACCGTGAGGTCGTCGGCGCTCACGATGCCCAGCGCCACCAGGTTGGACTCGACCAGCTCGACGTCGCGGCCGTCGTCCACGCCCGGGCCCAGCTCCCGCCACAGCGGGCGGTCGCCCAGCAGCAGCGGGATCGGCTTGTCGTCGACCTCGGCCACCGTCTGGCCCCGGTCGATCACGGTCCCCTCGGCGGGGAGCCAGGTCAGCGTGCCCTGCGCTTCCAGGGCGAGCTCGTGCGTGTCGCCGTAGCCGAGGGTGCCGTTGAGGTCGGTGCGGTCCTCCAGGTCGCGGGTCGTGACCTCGGCCGTGGCCGTGGCGACCGCGGGAGCCTCGGCGCCATCGGTCCCGTCGTCACCGTCGCCGTTGCGCCAGGCGAGCACGCCGAGCCCGACGAGGGCGGCGGCCGCGACGCCTCCGGCGACCGCGAGCCGGCGCCGCCGCCCGCCGCGCCGGCCGCCGAGGGGGATCGGCGGTGGAGCGGCAGGCGGAGCGGCCTCCTCCGGCCGGAGGTCACCTGGGGTGGGGGTGGTGGTCACAGGGGAATCGGGTCGGACGTCGGCGGTGCTCATGCGCTGGGACCGCCGGTGCTCGGCCCACCGTCGGGGCGGTCCATCCCGGCCTGGTCCTGGCAAGCCTCCATGTCCTGCTGGAACTGCTCCTCGTCGTCGGGCGGGCCGTTGCTCGAGCCGGCGTCGTTCGGCCCGGCGTTGCGCCCGATCCGGACCCGGCCGCTGCTGTCGACCTCGGGGTCATCCATGTCGTAGCCCTTGTCGCGCATGCACTGGGCCATCTCGAGCAGCTGGTCCTGGCGCTCGGCCTGCTCCTCCGGGGAGAGCTGCTCGGGCTCGGGCAGGGCGTCCTCCATGATCGCCTGGCACTCCTCCTCGGCCGACTGGAAGTCGTCGGACTCGGGGTTCACGCCATCGGGGATCCGCTGGGTCATGCCGCCGCCGTCACCCGTGAACTGGGGGTCGGGCATGTCGATGCCGTGGTCCCGCATGCATTGCGCGTAGTCGAGGGCGGCGTCCTGGAACTCCTGGGAGTCCGGACGGTTGCCGCCACCGCCGCCGTCGTCCTCCGGGGCCTCGGTGGTGGCGGAGGCGTTGTCGATGCTGGCGACGTCGTCGTCCCCGCCGCCCCCGCCGCGGCCGCATCCGGCCCCAGCGGCGGCGAGCGCCAGAACGGCGACGGCGACGCTCAGGCGTCTCGTCAAGGTGAGCATGCCGGGCACCGTGCCGGACGCCGCCTGAGGGATCGCTGAGACCCGCTGTGAGCGCTCTCAGGATCCAGAGTGCCTCCGGCGGCGCCGCCCGCCAGACTGCTGGCCGTGCGAGTGCTCGTGGTGGAGGACGAGGTTCACCTGGGCGAGACGCTGGTCCGGGGCCTGCAGGCCGAGGGCTTCGACGTCGAGCTGGTGCACGACGGGTCCGAGGGCCTGTGGCGGGCGCGCGAGCGGCCCTACGCCGCGATCGTGCTCGACATCCTGCTGCCGGGCATGAACGGCTACGAGGTGTGCCGGACGCTGCGGGCCGCAGGCGTGTGGACGCCGGTGCTCATGCTGACGGCCAAGTCCGGCGAGTACGACGAGGCCGAGGCGCTCGACATCGGCGCCGACGACTTCCTGTCCAAGCCGTTCTCGTTCGTGGTGCTGGTGGCCCGGCTGCGGGCGCTGGCCCGCCGGGGCGGGGTGCCCCGGCCGCCCATCATGACGGTGGGCGACCTCGTGCTCGACCCCGCGGCCCGGACCTGCCACCGGGGCGACGTCGCGGTCCCGCTGACGCCGCGGGAGCTGGCGCTGCTGGCCGCCCTGCTGCGCCGGCCCGGCGAGGTCGTCCCCAAGCGGGAGCTGCTGCGCGAGGTGTGGGGCGACGACTTCGACGGCGACGCCAACGTGGTCGAGGTGTACATGGGCTACCTGCGCCGCAAGGTCGACGGACCGTTCCAACGCCGGAGCCTGCAGACCGTGCGGGGGGCCGGCTACCGGGTGGCCCCCGATGGCTGAGGTGCGGACCAGGGTCGGCCCGGCGTGGTGGTCGCTGCGGGTGCGCACCACGGTCGCCGCCGCGGTCGTCACCGCGGTGGCCGTGGCGCTCGCCGGCTGGCTGCTGCTGCGCTCGATCGAGGACACCCAGCTGGCGCACGTCAAGGACATCGCCGAGGACCAGGTCGACGAGGTCTCGCGCCGGCTGGAGGTCGGCGTGCCCCCCGACGTGGCGGTCGACGGGACGCTCCAGGTCGGCAACGGGGCGGTCACGCTGGTGCAGGTCCTCGACGAGGACGGCACGACGGTCGCCGCCGGCCCGAACTTCCCGGCCGGCGGCCAGCAGGGTGCCATCGCCATCACGGGCAGCGCCGGAGAGGTGTTCCGTGTCCAGCTGCCGCCCGGCGCCCCGGCGCCCGGCGACGAGGGTGGCGGCACCGTCCAAGAGGGCTCCGGGAGCGTGCCGCCGGGTGCACGTCTGGACGTGCACATGCTGTCGCCCAGCGTGATCACCTCCCGACCACTGGAGTCGATCTCGCGTGAGGTGGACGCGCCCGACGCCCACTACACGGTGGTGGCGGCGGCGCCGGTCGACGAGATCCAGCGCAGTGTCAACGCCGTGCGCGGGGCGCTGTGGGTGGCACTGCCGGCCCTGGTGGCCCTGGTGGCGCTGGCGGCGTGGTGGCTGGTGGGCCGGGCGCTGCACCCGGTCGAGGCCATCCGGGCCCAGGTCGACGAGATCAGCGGCACGACGATCCACCGGCGGGTGCCCGAGCCGGCCAGCCAGGACGAGATCGGCCGCCTGGCCCGAACCATGAACGCCATGCTGGGCCGGCTGGAGGCCGCTTCGACCCGGCAGCGCCAGTTCGTGTCGGACGCCTCGCACGAGCTGCGCAGCCCGGTGACGGCCATCCGCGCCGACCTGGAGGTGGCCCTGACCGAGGGCGAGCGCGCCGATTGGCCGGCGGTGGCCACGGCGGTGCTGGCCGAGGAGTCCCGGCTCGAAGCGCTGCTGGCCGACCTGCTGATCCTGGCCTCCGGCGACGAAGCTCCCCCACCCGCGGCGGGCAACGAGCCTCCTACGCCCGCCCCGGCAGCCGCGGTGGTGGACCTCGCGGCCCTGGCCCGTAGCGAGGCACGCCGGCCCCACGCCGTCCCCGTCACCGTCGAGGCGGCGAGCAACGGGACGGCGACCGTGGCCGGCCGCAGCGACCACCTGGCCCGCGTCGTGACGAACCTGGTGGACAACGCCGCCCGCCACGCCCGCACCAAGGTCGTCGTGACGGTGGCCCGCGCCGCCACCCCGGGCGGCGACTGCGTCCGGCTCACGGTCGACGACGACGGCCCGGGCATCCCCGCCGCCGACCGCGAGCGGGTCTTCGAGCGCTTCACCCGCCTCGACGACGCCCGCGCCCGCGACGCCGGCGGCACCGGGCTCGGCCTGGCCGTCGTCCGCTCCATCGCGGAGCGCCACCGGGGCACCGCGCACATCGAGGCCGGGCCGCTCGGCGGCGCGCGCGCCGTGGTCGATCTCCCCGCCCGGCGTGGTGATACCTCCCTCGGTCACGTAGCCGCCACGGACTGAATCAACCGTTGCACTGGAAGTGCGCGGGAACGTACTCTCAGCGCGCACCTGTCACGGAGTAGGGCGGGGTCGCTCGTGACCTCTGGGAGCCAGACATCGGTCGAGGCGGTCGTCGTGGCCCCCGCCCGGTCGTTCCTGGCGGACCTCCGGGACGTGGCGGTCGCCGCCGGGTTCCGCCCGAGCGACGTCACGGTCGAGGCGCGGCGGGACCTCCGCGCCGTCCCCGATGCCCGGCTGTTCGTCATGGACCGGGGCTCGCCGGCCGGCGTCGTCGCCCTGCTGGGCGACCTCGAAGCGCACCCGGCCATCGCCTCGATCCGCGCCTCCGGGCGGGCCGGGCGCGTCGCCGTCGCCCTCCGCCTCACCGACGAGCACGTGGTCGCGCTCGGCCGTGCGGTCGAGCGCCACGGGGCGCCGA
>DATBGF010000490.1:0-1827 GCA_036558145.1 Acidimicrobiales bacterium | reverse complement strand
CACCGCCACCAGCGGCTTGGCCGCCCTCGTGATCCTGACCGTGGCCGGCCCCTACTCACACTCGATGGTGGCCACCCGGGGCGAGAGCGGGAACCTGCGGCCCACCACCGCCTGCATCGCGGCGCTGGCCGCCTTCCAGCTGGGCCTGGTCCTCCTCGCCCGCCCGACCCTGGAGCGCCGGCTGGCCCGGCGCCGGCCGTGGCGGGCCGTCGTGGCGGCCAACGGGCTGGCCATGCCGGTGTTCGTCTGGCACATGACCGCCCTGGTCGCCTTCCTGTGGGTGTACGAGCGGGCCGGCCTGGCGCTGGCCGAGCACCCGACCACCGCATGGTGGCTGAGCCGCCCGCTGTGGGTGGCCGGTCCCGGGCTGGTCCTGGCCGCAGTCCTGGCTGCTCCCCGGTGGCGGCGCCGGGCCGGGCAGTGACGGGGCCCGCACCGGCCGGGGGCGGGCTGCTCCCGGCCGGTGGCGGCGTGGGGGTGGGCAGTAACGTGCCTCCGATGTCGAGTCGCTCCCGCCTTGCGCTGCTGGTCGGCGTGGTGCTGCTGGCGGCCGGGGTGTGGGGGATCTTCGTCCTGATGCGGGAGGATCCGTCGGACGCGGCGCCCGCGGCGCGGGCGTACCTGGCTGCGTGGGAGGACGGCGACTGGGACGCCATGGCCGCCAAGGTCGTGGACCCGCCCGCCGAGTTCGCCGACACCTACCAGGCCGTGGTGGACAACCTCCAGGTCACCGAGGCCACCTACGAGCTCGACTCGGTCGACGTCGGCGGCGACAGCGCGGTGGCCCGCTTCCACGCCGCGCTCCAGCTGGCCGGGCTCGGGGAGTGGAAGTACGACGGCACGCTGTCGCTGCAGCGCAAGGGCGGCGACGACTGGCTGGTCGACTGGGCCCCCGACGCCATCCACCCCAAGCTGGGCCAGGGTGAGCACCTGGAGCGGACCCGGGTCGTCCCCGAGCGGGCGCCGATCCTCGACCTCAACGACCAGCCCATCGCCACCGGCCGGCCGGCGCGCATCGTGGGGCTGGAGCCGCGGGCGATCCTCGACCTCAACCAGATCAAGACCGCGTTCCAGCAGACGCTGGGGATCGACCCCGCGGCCATCGACGAGGCCCTCAACGCGCCCGGCGTCGAGCCCGACCACTTCGTCACCATCACCACGATCGACAAGTCGCTCTACGACCAGGTGGCACCGGTCATCTACCCGCTGCCCGGCACCCGGTTCCGGGACACGTTCCTGCGGGGCGGGCCCACGCCCGAGTTCGCCACCCACGTGCTCGGCACCTACGGCGACATCACGGCCGAGAAGCTGGACGAGCTGGGCGAGCCGTACCAGGCGGGCGACCGGATCGGCCTGACCGGGCTGGAGGCCCGGTTCGAGAAGCAGCTGGCGGGCACGCCGTCGGGCGACATCATGACGGTGGCGGCCGGTGACCAGACGGAGGTCATCGACCACATCGCCGGGCGCGACCCCGTGCCGCTCAAGACCACGCTCGATCCCGCGGTGCAGGCGGCGGTCGAGGTGGCGCTGGGCGACACCACCCAGCCCACCGCGGTCGTGGTGGTGGACTCGAAGTCCAACATCCGGGCGGTCGCATCCCGGCCGATCGGCGAGTTCAACCGGGCGCTCGCGGGCGCCTACCCACCCGGCTCGACGTTCAAGGTGGTGACGACCGAGGCCCTGCTGGGCGCAGGCGTCACGCCGGACACGCCGGTCCAGTGCACGCCCACCTACAACGCCGGCGGCCGCGTGTTCTCCAACTTCGAGGACTCCAGCCTGGGGACCGTGCCGCTCGGGACCGCGTTCGCCCAGTCGTGCAACACGGCC